>CAIZNF010000286.1 GCA_903934275.1 uncultured Nitrosomonadales bacterium | reverse complement strand
GGCAGCGAAGAGGTGCGCATTATAGAGATGGAAATTTTTCCGTCAACACCTTTTTGATTTATTTTATTAATAATTCTGAATGGCATGTTCGAGTGTGTTCTTTCACTACAATACTGCTTCACTGGAATACCTGAAAAATGTCACCGATCACACGTGGAATCGAATCGTCTTGCGATGAAACCGGAATCGCGCTCTACCAAGCAGAGCGCGGGTTACTAGCGCACGCATTGCACACACAGGTCGCCATGCACAGCGAATATGGCGGTGTGGTTCCCGAACTCGCTTCGCGCGATCACGTGCGGCGCGTCATACCGCTGATACGCCAAGTCGTGCGCGAAACCGGTGTGTCAATGGCTCAAATCAACGCGATCGCCTACACACAGGGGCCGGGGTTGGGAGGCGCACTTTTGGTCGGAGCCAGTGTCGCCAACGCCCTGGCCTACGCGCTCGACATTCCCGCCATCGGCATCCATCATCTGGAAGGCCACTTGCTCTCGCCGTTATTGTCCGACCCTGCGCCCGAGTTTCCCTTCGTTGCCTTGTTGGTTTCGGGCGGGCACACCCAATTGATGCGCGTGGACGGCGTGGGGCAATACACTTTGCTCGGCGAAACATTGGACGATGCAGCCGGAGAAGCCTTCGACAAAAGCGCAAAACTACTGGGGCTAGGTTATCCGGGCGGCCCCGCGTTGGCGCAACTCTCCGCATCGGGCCACCCCGGACAATACAAACTACCGCGCCCGATGTTGCACAGCGGCAATCTGGATTTCAGTTTTAGCGGATTAAAAACGGCTGTGCTGACGCTGGTAAAACAAAGCGATGATAATGAGCAGACTCGCGCCAACATTGCATGCGCGGTGCAGGAGGCCATCGTTGACGTACTGGCAAGCAAAGCGCGTGCAGCTCTGACGCACACGGGCTTGAGTCGATTGGTGGTTGCGGGGGGCGTTGGCGCGAACCAGTCGTTGCGCTATCGCTTAAGCGAAGATGTCGGCAAACGCGGCGGTGCAGTGTTTTATCCAGACCTGCAATTTTGCACCGACAACGGCGCAATGATCGCCTTCGCTGGAGCTTTAAGACTTGCGCAACAGCCAGGCAAAAAAGATTATCGCTTCAACGTCAAACCGCGCTGGAATTTGGCGGAGATTACTGAAACTTTATAATTCGGCGGATTCAACTCTGAAGCGCAATACTGTAGGGGCACGATGAATCTCGCCCCTACTGGCCTATTTGGCCTTTGGAATAGAACTGGAATAACGCTGCCGCAACATGGCGATCATTGAATTACAATCTGTTCCATCCTGCAGGAGCTTTATCATGCAACAACTTACCATCACCCGCCCTGACGATTGGCATCTACATTTGCGCGACGACGCTCTGATGCAATCGGTGCTGCCTGATACCGCGCGGCAGTTTGCACGAGCCATTGTGATGCCCAATCTCAGGCCACCGGTTACCACTACCGAGCAGGCGCAAACTTACCGCACGCGCATCCTCGCGGCGTTGCCGACGGGAGCAAAATTCGAGCCGTTGATGACGCTGTATCTCACTGACAACACTAGCGCGGAGGAAATTCGCAAAGCCAAGGCCAGCGGAGTAATTCATGCAGTGAAGCTGTACCCGGCAGGGGCGACCACCAACTCCGATGCGGGCGTGACGGATATTCGCAACACCTATCCCGCGCTGGAAGAAATGCAGCGTTGCGGAATGCCGCTGCTGGTGCATGGCGAAGTCACCGATCCGGCGGTGGACATGTTCGACCGCGAGGCAGTATTCATCGAGCGTGTGATGATTCCGTTGTTGCGCGACTTGCCGGGGTTGCGCGTGGTATTCGAGCACATCACCACGCGCGATGCGGTGCAGTTCGTGACGGATGCGCCGGACAACATCGCCGCGACCATCACCGCTCATCATCTGCTATACAACCGCAACACCATGTTCAGCGGCGGCCTGCGTCCTCATTATTACTGCCTGCCGGTGTTGAAGCGCGAAATGCATCGTGAAGCATTAGCCAGCGCAGCCGGGAGCGGCAATCCGAAATTCTTTCTCGGCACCGACAGCGCGCCGCACGCGCAACACACCAAGGAGGCGGCTTGCGGTTGCGCCGGTATTTACACCGCGCACGCCGCCATTGAGTTGTATGCCGAAGCTTTTGAACAGATCGGTGCGCTGGACAAACTGGAGGGTTTTGCCAGCTTCCACGGCGCGGACTTTTATCGCCTGCCGTGCAACACTGACAAAATAACGCTATGCAAAAAAAACTGGCAAGTGCCGGACAGCCTCTCTTTTGGCGAACATCGTTTAGTACCGTTGCGCGCGGGAGAAAATG
>CAIZNF010000285.1 GCA_903934275.1 uncultured Nitrosomonadales bacterium | reverse complement strand
TAAACATCCTGACAAAATCTTGTTCGTCTCTAGAAATTCGTTCTTCGGGATGAAGCGCAAGAAGCCGCGCAGCGAACAACGAGACATATCAGATTGATAGGCGAGGAGTGAGCGAGCACGCGACACCGCGATTCGCCCGAATAACGAATTTATAGAGATGAACACATGGAAGCCGAACAACTCAACACCCTCTCCAATCAACTTCAAGAATTGGCCTCACGCAGCGCCGAATTGCGGAGGTATCTTTGACTTCGATACCAAGCAGGAACGCCTGGTCGAAGTAAGCGAGTTAGCCGAAGACCCCGCAATCTGGCAGGACGCCAAGCGCGCGCAGGAGCTGGGGCGCGAGCGCAAGATGCTGGAAGGCGTGGTGCTCGGCCTCAAGCAAATCCGACAGAATCTTTCAGATGCCGCCGAGCTGTTTGAAATGGCGAAAGCGGAAAACGACGATGAAAGCCTGCAAGCCACCTCCGCCGACATTCAAGACATCGAGAAGCGCGTCGCGGCGATGGAGTTCCGCCGCATGTTCGCCCACCCGATGGACCCGAACAACTGCTTCGTCGATATCCAATCCGGCTCGGGCGGCACCGAAGCGCAAGACTGGGCGTCAATGCTGCTGCGCATGTATCTGCGCTACTGCGAACGAAAAGGCTTCCAGGTCGAAGTGCTGGAACAATCCGACGGCGAAGTCGCGGGCATAAAAGGCGCATCCCTCAAGGTGATCGGCGACTATGCCTACGGCCACCTGCGCACCGAAACCGGCGTACACCGCCTGGTACGCAAATCGCCGTTCGACTCCGGCAACCGCCGCCACACCTCGTTCTCCAGCGTGTTCGTCTACCCCGAAGTGGACGACTCCATCGAAGTCGAAATCAACCCCGCCGACCTGCGCGTGGACACCTACCGCGCCTCGGGCGCAGGCGGACAGCACATCAACAAAACCGATTCCGCAGTGCGTCTCACCCACCTCCCGACCGGCATCGTCGTGCAATGCCAGAGCGACCGCTCACAACACCGCAACCGCGCCGAAGCGATGGCGATGCTGAAATCGCGCATGTATGAAGAAGAGCTGCGCAAACGCAATGCCGAAAAACAAGTTCTGGAAGATGGGAAATCCGACATCGGCTGGGGACACCAGATTCGCTCCTACGTGCTCGACCAGTCACGCATCAAGGATTTGCGCACCAATTATGAAGTCGGCAATACGCAGGGTGTGCTGGATGGGGATTTAGACGATTTCATCAGTGCGAGTTTGAAGCAAGGCGTGTAGCCCCAAGGGAAACGCAAAATAAATCCGTTCGCCCTGAGCCTGTCGAAGGGTCCACCACAAACGGCATGATAAACAATCAGGGCATGGAGGCGCATAGCGTATCGCACTAAAAACCTTTAGCATTCGCAAAATCTTGCCGCCCTACTCTATGCCACACAGGAGGAAACATGCTGCTCAACACCGACCACCTCAAACGCTGCATCGGCACGCTTGAATCCTCGCTTGCGTTTTATCAAAAAGCCGAGCCGGACAGCATAGATCAGGAAGTATTCCGCAACGCCATCGTCAAGGGCTACGAACTCGCCCAGGAGACCGCCTTCAAACTCATCAAGCGCGCGCTCAAGGACTACGGCCACGGCGGCAAAAAACTCGACGCCACACCGGTCAAGGATTTGCTGCGCCTCGCCGCCACCCACGGCCTGATGACCGTGGAAGAAGTGGAACGCTGGTTCGCCTACCGCGACAACCGCAACAGCACCGCCCACGACTACGGCGAAGGCTTCGCCAAGGAAACGCTAGCACTCTTGCCGGGTTTCGTTGCGGATGCAAAAACACTGGAAGCCACCCTGCGCACCAGATTCGGCGACAAGAAATAGCGCCGCCATGCCTGCCTCCCCGACCATCACGCTCGACCTACCGCAAAAATATCTGGAACAAGTTCAAGCTCTGCTGCGCGCCCACATCCCGCACGCGGAAGTCTGGGCCTACGGCAGCCGCGTCACCGGCAGCGGCCACGAAGCCAGCGACCTCGACCTCGTGCTGCGCAACCCGCAAAACCTGCTTGAAGAAACCAGCGCGCTATATGAACTCAAGGAAGCCTTCACAGAAAGCAACCTGCCGATCCGCGTGGACATCATGGACTGGGCGCGCATCCCGGTAAGTTTTCACCACGAGATCGAGCGGGCGCATTTGGTGGTGCAGGAGGGGTGCAAATAAAGCTGCTCACAAAGCAGATGAACGAATGCAATCTCCGCTCATGAATTCGCCTTGATGTAGGCCATGCCCGCATTTTCATTTTGCTCGATGGCTATTTCCACAGCACGCTTGGCAACGTCCAGCAAGTGTTCGCTTTCGGCCTTGAGCATGAGACTCCGTTGAACTAAAGCGGTAACTTTTGATTGAATGGGCGGCGCTACAAAAGGGATGTAAAAATTCTCAATATCTTTTGGGTAAAGTTCTTGCTGCGCCGAACCTGCGCTCAATTGTTCTGTTTGTAGTCGGCCTATTTTTGAGTTCATGTAAAAAGCCACATAAATAGGATTTTCATCTCTTATTCTCAAGATGTTGACATGATTACTCGCCAGCGCTTTTTCATCGCTTAAATAGGTTTGAGTTCTACCAATATTTGCGCCTGTGGTGTATTGTTGTTGCTGACCGAAAATTGACCCACATAGAGGTGATCTGCTGATCGAAAATTGACCCAGGTGTTCTACTTGTTCTGCCTAAT
>CAIZNF010000284.1 GCA_903934275.1 uncultured Nitrosomonadales bacterium | reverse complement strand
GCTGGGCGATTTCGCGTGCTGCGATAGTCTGCTCTTTAAGTGCACCGGAGATTTCGTTAACCGCCCGGCTGGTTTGTTCGGCACTTTGTCGGATACCCGTCATCGACTCGCCCGCTTTTTGGGCAAGCAGGACACCATCGCTGACACGGACAACACCGGCTTCCATTTCCTGTGCCGCACGCTGTGTCCCTTCTTGTATCCTGCCAATCATTCCATTGATTTCCTTTGTGGAATCGGCAGTGCGCTCGGCAAGTTTGCGCACTTCGTCAGCCACCACGGCAAAGCCACGCCCCTGTTCACCGGCACGCGCCGCCTCAATTGCGGCATTAAGCGCCAGCAAATTGGTCTGCTCTGCAATATCCTTAATGACACCTGCAATGCTGGAAATCTGTGTCGAGTACCCTTCCAGTTCACGGATGGTGCCTGCTGATGACTTGACCGCTTCGGCAATACGCCCCATTTCATCTGCAGCTTCGTGAATGATACGACCACCCTCGTCCGAGCGGATTGCGGAAGACTGGGTAACAGAATGAGCTTCACGCGCGCCTTCTTCCACATGATCGATGGAAACAGACATCTGCTCTACCGCAGCAGCCATGCTGGAGGCGGCATCAGATTGGCTTTCCGAAGTGCGGGCAGTGCTGTTAGCGGAGTTCAACAACTCGCCCGCCGACCGGTTCAGCACCACCACGTCATCGCGCATGGCGGCAATCATTTCATGTAGCGCGTTGCGCATGATAGACATTTTGGACAACAGGTGGCCAATTTCATCATGGCTGGCCTTCGGTAGGGGGCGAGTGAGATCGCCGTTGGCGATGGCCGTTGCAGCTTCGCTGGCTTCAAGAAGGCTGCGGCTAATGTGGCGTATGCTCAATCCGGCGATCAGCAGGGTAATCGCCGTACCCAATACGCCCAATATCAGGCTGAGTTGCAGGCTGAAATTGAATCGGGCCACCCCTTCTTTGTACTCGGCTTCAGCGACTTTTACCTGAAAGTTTTTGAGTTTGTCGATGGAGATTTCCTGTATACCCCGGACTTTTTCCAGGTCACTGTCGAATATAATTTTAGCCTGAGCCGCATCGCCCGCTGCGAGAAAATCAGCTATTTTTGAAATCACCGCCCACATGGCATCTCGCTTGGCTAGATGATCAGATGCCAGCGCCTTTTCGCTCTCATCCATATGAGTCGCCGTGTATTCAGCCCATTTTTTATCAATACCGGCCTTGTTCTTTTTAATCTCATTCAAGTGATCACCGACATTGCCCTTGTCGGCTACCGCTTTTGATGCCAGCAATAGATCAACCAGACTCATCTGGTTGAGGTCGTTGATTTCACCTAGCTGATCTATCGGAATAAGGCGGTCTTCATAAACGTCTTTCATCGAGCCGTTGCTGCTGTGTAAAGCCAGCAATGCATTACCAACAAGCAAAAAGACAAGCAATACGGGCAAACCCACCATCAGCATGAGCCGTTGCGAAATTCGTAGTTTTCTGAAAATATTCAGGGCACCTGCGGACTGTACATAGCCCTCATGCAGATGGATTTTTTCTCCATTGCGCATGCGTTGGTATAGTGCTTCTGCCCCCTGAATATCAGCGCGCGTGGGTTTGTAGCGCACCGATGTATAACCGCTTCCATCCGGCAAAGGCGTGGCGGTTGCACGTACCCAGTAATAACCACCATCCTTGCGCCGGTTTTTGACCACACCTATCCAGGCGCGACCACTCTGCAACGTGCTCCAAAGATCGCGGAACGCTTCCTCGGGCATATCCGGGTGACGTATCATGTTGTGCGGCTTGCCGATGAGCTCCTCACGAGTGTACCCAGAGGCCTCGACAAACTCATCATTGCAATCGGTGATAATGCCTTTAAGGCTGGTGCGCGATAGGATATTCGAACCTTCGCGCAATTCGTATTCTTGGCTAGTAACGGGCTGATTATTGCGCATACTACTTCCCCTTGAATAAATTTAATTTGCTCGTGCTGCGCCTATCCCCGCAACAGGTTTGCGGCATTACAGCACGGGAGTAGCTAGTGCCCACCCAACAGGGTCCCTTACTAAAGATGCAACTGGTATAGCACGCTATCTGGAACTTACGCCAGCGGGCGAAGCTGCATTGGTAGGGTGGGCTCTGCCCACCATGTCGGGCAGAGCCCGACCTACAAGGGCTTGTGCATAAGTGCCATAAGAGCGCAACACTACACTAGGCGGCTTGTGCGGCAGCTATTGAAGCTTGTTTGGCGGCTCTGGTTTTACCGGCGCGTGCGGGAGGATGGCAAATGCCGCAGACATAATTTTCGTGCAGGTCGTTCGCATGGGTTACATATAACCCGCCACAGGTCTTGCAGGGGGCAAGCTGCATCATTCCGGCCTTGAAGAAACGGATCAGAAACCATGCGCGGGTAATGCTCAGCGAAGGTTCGGTATCTTCGATCCCCCGAACTTGGTCGAGGTATAAACGATAAGCGGTAATCAGCGCCTGCACGCCATCAACACCGGCGTATTTGATCAGAAACTGGTAAATATCCATGAATATGGACGAGTGGATATTCGGTTGCCAGCTCATGAACCAGTCAGTCGAATAAGGCAGCATCCCCTTGGAAGGCGACTCTCCCTTTATTTCCTTGTAAAGCCTGAGCAGGCGCTCACGGCTCAAGGAAGTTTCTTCCTGCAACAACTGCAAGCGTGCGCCCATTTCAATCAAGTCAATC
The DNA here is from genome assembly GCA_903934275.1 of uncultured Nitrosomonadales bacterium. Lineage (GTDB taxonomy): Bacteria > Pseudomonadota > Gammaproteobacteria > Burkholderiales > Gallionellaceae > Gallionella. The sequence goes on along the minus strand of CAIZNF010000284.1, from coordinate 2,981 downwards.
GCGATTTTAACTTGCCTGGCCTCGCCCGCCACGGTTTTGACAACCGGGATATTCACCTGCTTATGCCAATTCTTCAACAGGCTGCGCCGACATCAGAATCGCCGCATGCGCTTGCGACATCATGCGATCCTTGCTGTAACCGGCCACCATATTGAGCAGCAGATTTTCTTCAAAACGGAAGCAGCACAGCAACATGTTGGATGCCGCCATTTTGATGATCTGCGCGGGTGACAGGCCGGCGATCACATCTACCAAGTCCCGGCTGATGCCCAAACGAAAAATCGCGGCAGGCCTATCCTCTTTGATCATTTGCTGCGCCAGCATCAGATAGGTAAGGTTGAGGTCGCGTATCCCCTCTTGTAATTGCATAGTGTTCATATAGCCCCCTTGTAGCTAGTTAGGAACGGACAATTTTGAATCCACTGCACCGTTCGATAGTTATGCATCGCATATTCCATTCACGAATTGCAGCGATCGCATTATCACGCAACAAACAAAGGGATGAAATCGGAAGTACGCCGATTCTTTTGTAAGAATATCGAGACATCACGTGTAGGATTTTTTCCTACAAAACCGGGATAAGAGAGGTATGGAAGATTGTTGCAGCAACCGTAGGGTGGACTGTGTCCACCATGCCGGGCGAAGCCCGACCTACGTTTACCACTAATTTGGTAGCCAGTAGCGTGGCCGACTACATGGAGTCTCTACAGGCTACATTTCATTTTTCAATAACAGTTCGGTTTCGCCCGCCGCCTTTTGCTGCATACAAACACTCGTCGGCATGATTCAGCAAATCATCTATCGAGGCGGTGCTGTCTTTCTTCTCGGCCACACCGATGCTGATAGTCAGCTTAATATTGATCCCCTGGTTTTTTAAGCTCAACGCGGCCACATTCAGGCGCAACCGCTCGGCACCTTGATAGGCGGCATCAAGGTCGGCATCCGGGCAAATTATCAAAAACTCTTCCCCGCCGTAGCGGCACACCACATCCTGCGTGCGCGCCGATTGGCGCAATATACTGGCGACGGCTTTCAGCGCCTCATCGCCAATTTGATGGCCGAATTTGTCATTGATGGATTTAAAGTGATCTATATCAACCATCATGCATGACAACGTGCGCCCGCCGCGTTTGGTCAACGCCCATTCCTGCTCGATGCGCTCCATGGCAAAACGCCGGTTGGGTAATTCGGTGAGGGCATCGGTCAAGGCCAGCCGTAGCAGGCGTTCATTGGACGCTGCCAGTTCTTTGGAAAATCGCAACATCTGTTCGCGGTCAAACGCCAGCTCCTCCTGCAAGCGCACTACACGCTGCGCCGCACGCAAGCGCGCAAAAAAGATTTTTTGTGTAAGCGGCTTGACCATGCAGTCGTCCGCGCCCGCTTCAAAGGCCTCAACCAGCCTGTCGACACTCTTTTGTGCTGTGAGAATGATTACGTACATATTGCGTTGATCATAGCTTTCGCGCAGTTTGCGGCATAAGGCGATACCATCCATCTGCGGTGTCAGGCAATCGCTGATCACCAGCTGCGGGTGCTGCAGTTCGGCCAAACTCATCGCCTCTACCCCGTCACGAGCGGTCATCACGTCATGTCCGGCCGCTTTCAACATGGATTCGAGCAATACCAGCATACTGCGGTCATGCTCGACCACCAGCACGCGCATCTTGTAATTATCCTGATTGGCATACGGCCACTGCGGCACCTCGATCGCTGTGTCGGCGGCATTGGACTGATTCAGCAGCTCGGCAAATGAAGGTATATGCATCGCCCCCATGTTCATCAGCGCCAGCCAGCCCAGCCAGTCACGCGCGCACGCATCGCCGATTTCGATAAGATCGCCCGCCTCGACCGCCACGCGCGCGGCTTGCAGCCTGAGAGTTGCCACCAGCTTGCCGCGCTCCGCCTGGCCCGCCAGACACACATCCGCAATCAACGATGCGAGGTGCAACAAATGCAACAATTGCCAATCACGCGAGCCCTCGGTTACCTTGGCGGCTTCAGGCTGCATGAAATTGCGCACCATCACCTGGTAAATTTTCGGGAAATGCATATCGGCAAGCATCGCCTCGCTCAACTCCGCATGGTCGCAACCAAACTGGTCGTGCTCATGCCGGTACAACTCTTTCAATGCCTTGCCCTTGATTTGTCCGAGCAGCGCCCCGTATTCCTTCGGGTGTACCGTGACTAAAGCCAACTGCCCGATATTGCCGAGCAATCCCAGTACAAAAACTTCCTCTGCCGCAGCCAATCGCGCATGTGCCGCCAAATGCCGCGCAGCAATACCGGTCAGCAACGAGTGCGTCCAAAAATACTGGTAATCAAATTGCTTGCAGGGGCCGTGACGGTAATCCGCGATCAACGCAATACCCAGCACCAACTGGCGTAACGCGCGCGCCCCCAGCACCGTTACGGCATCGGTGATAGTGACAATCGGCCTCGAAGAATTGGCGAGCAACACATTGGCCGCGCTGATGACCCGCGCGCTCAGCGCAGGGTCGGCGCTGATCAGGCGAACAATGTCGTGATTGGAGGCGTTCTCGCGCTGCGTCAGATTGATTACCTCTAACGCCACACCTTTCGGGGTAGGCAAACGACCACTTTTTCTTAGCTGCGCCAGTATCGAATTTTCTACAACTTCCATAGAATTTTTGCTTTATTTTTAAGTTACAGTGTCACGCGCTTGTCGCCACATTTTACCGCAAACAAACGCAATGAGTTGTGAATAAGTTAACCAAGGAAACGCAAGCTTCCCGTTAAGGGAGCCTCTATAAATCCAAACTCCGTCACGATACTGCGTTGCTCATAAAAAATCACTCCTAACATATCAGATATATGCGTCGTCGCAATTTTTTATTCGCGCCTTGTCTCGCTTATAACCAGCCACTTGGCTACCGTTCTTTGGTGGCCTAGCAGCCTGTCTGACTTCCTCGAATAAAAAACGCCAAAAAAACCAACAAATTACCATTGCAAAATGGTATAAT
>CAIZNF010000283.1 GCA_903934275.1 uncultured Nitrosomonadales bacterium | reverse complement strand
ATGTTTTAAAACATAACTGTGTGTTGCACTAAAACCCGCAAAGGCGGATCAGCTTTAATTAGTTTATTATCTGATATTTACAATACTTATTCTTTGAAATATTCGTTTCAAGTTGCTGAATGGGAGAAGGTCTAACTTCTCCCATAAAAAAATAATACTAATTTTTTAATTTTCAGCAACATGAAAACAAAAAGCAAAGCTACAACTTATGAGCGAGCTATCCAAACTGTGGATGGTTTTTCTCAAGTATTTACCACTTTACGCCAACAAACCGCCCTTGGCGGACGGAGCGAAAGTACTTTCTACAACTACATTCACCGCGTTGCGTTGGTGAGTCTGCATTTCAACCGACTGCCCGAAGACATTTCGGATTCCGAACTTACCGAGTATCTTACCACCTTGGCTTTGGATGTCAAATCTCCCTCACGGAGTGGGTTTAAGCACACCGTTTATGGACTACGTTATTATTATCGTCACGTTGGACTTGAAAAACGTGCCGTCGATTTACCGTCGTTGAAAAAAGTTTCCAAGCTTCCCGTTATCCTGAATCGAAGCGAACTTCGGGAACTTTTTAAGGCACCTGTGCTGCTCAAACACCGCATTCTGCTTACGCTCACTTATTCTGCCGGACTTCGCTCGCAGGAGGTTTGCAGCTTGAAAATTGCCGATATCGACTTCGAGCGCAAGAACATTCATGTACATCAGGGCAAAGGCAAGAAAGACCGTATTCTTCCGCTTTCGGACCTTATGGCCAAAGGACTGCAACGATATATTTCTGAAGTAAAACCGAAACTTTGGCTTTTCAGCGGTAAAACAACCGGTTCGCATTACAGCGGAAGGGGCATTGGTTCCGTTATGCGCGAAGCCCTGAAAAAGACCAGTATTCAGAAAGAAGTCAGCATCCATTCCCTGCGCCACGCCTATGCCACGCATTTACTGGAAGATGGTTTGAACATTGTTACCATCAAGGATTTGCTGGGTCATGTCAATATTGAAACCACCATGATTTACCTGCATGTGGCGCAATGTCCGCTGCTGGCTGCCCACAGTCCACTGGATACGCTTTATCCGACCAAATAATGGAACGCCCAGAAAATGAAGTTGCCCAAATCATCAAACGGTTTGGAGCAGCTTTTGTGGCGCAATGCCATCCCAACACATTTACTTTGCGAACGCTGGATGCCTTGCAGCAATGCCGTACGCAAACGTATGGCGGACATCGCGGCACCTGCGACAGCTGTGGCAAAGAGCGGTTCAGCTACAACAGTTGCGGCAATCGCCATTGCCCTAAGTGCCAGATTTCAAAGCAGCTGCTTTGGGCGGACGACCGCATGAATGATGCCCTGAACGTGAAATACTTCCACGTGGTATTTACCGTTCCCGATTTGCTGCACGAGATTTGCCTGTTGGACAGCAAGTCCTTTTACTCTAACATGTTCGCCTGCGTGTGGGACACGCTTCGCACCTTTGGCTATACCAATTATGGTGCTGAAACTGGTGCTATTTGTCTGCTGCATACCTGGGGAAAACAACTCAGTTTGCATCCACACCTGCACTGCATGGTGCCAGCTGCCGGACTGACTTTGCAGGGTAAAATGATATCCATTGGCAACAAAGGTAAATACCTGTATTCAGTGCATCAGTTGAGTGCCACTTTCCGTGGCAAGCTGCTGCAAAAACTGAAGGGGCAACTCAAAAAAAGCAACCAATTGGCGCAGTACCAACAAACCATCGACCAATGTTACGCCAAACCGTGGGTGGTTCACTGCGAAGCACCACTGGGAAACGCACAGCAGATAGTAAAATATTTGAGCCAGTACACGCATCGGGTGGCCATTAGCAACAAACATATCCAACAAATTGACGACAATGGCGTTACGTTTCTATACAAGGATTACAAGGATGAAGCCAACGTGAAACCCACCACTATGGGCGGCGTGGAATTCCTGCGAAGATTTTGCATGCATATTTTGCCGCACCGCTTCGTAAAAATCAGGTATTACGGCATATTGGGTAGCCGATACAAAAAGGAGGTGCAGCAACTAAAAAACAACCAAAAGCCAGACATTACTAAACCAGTAGAAACCAAGCAAGAGCGAATCATTCGGCTAACTGGCTTTGATGCCTACAAATGTCCGTTTTGCAAAACTGGAATCATGCGCACGGTAGAAGAATT
>CAIZNF010000282.1 GCA_903934275.1 uncultured Nitrosomonadales bacterium | reverse complement strand
GCATCGGCACGACTTGTTGGCTGAATTGAGGCACGAGTCCTTACCTGGAGATGACCGTGTCGACGGCGACGAGTATCTGGACATTCTGAGCGAGGCCGTAGCGGCACGAAATGGCTGGAAGCGCATCCTTGATCGGTGCGCACCGGCTAAGCCTACTCGTTAAGAACACATTCCACTGATTTCGAAGGTGGCATGTTGCCGACTTCGCCGTCGGATGCTGCCCAGTACGAACGAATGCGGGTAGCCGAAATGCGTCCAAAAAGTGCGCATTTCAAAAATCCATTGCATTGTCCTGCAGCCAGAATCGCTTTCCATGAGGATTCTGGTGCAGACCCTACTGTTGCTTGCCGCCTGCACGGCATTTTCGGCAATCGGTGCCGAAATGGGTGTCGTTGGTCCGACGTATGAAGTCGCGGAACCGGACCTGATCGAGGTTATTCAGTCCCGGCTAAAACAGATGGAGATGTCAGGAGAGCTGGCCCGAAAACAGCTCGACTATCGCGACAAGGTTGTCGGCGGTATTGAGGCGCCGAAGGCTATCGGCGGGATTATGGCAACGCAAACCCCGCGTACCTTTTACCTCGATCCGGCTTGGACTGTGGATCGTGACATACGCAATGCAGAAGGTACGGTGCTGTTTGCCCGCGGTCTCAAGGTCAATCCTCTCGATCATGTTTCCTTGTCCCGCAAGCTTTTGTTCTTTGATGGTCGGGACAAACGGCAAGTGGCTTTTGCAAAGACTCGTCTTGATGCTTCATCCGGTCAGAGTAAACCGATACTGGTAGGTGGGGAACCACTCAAGTTGATGCGCGCCTGGAAGCGGTCAGTGTTCTATGACCAAGGCGGGGCGCTGGTGCGACGTCTGGGAATTCGGCAGGTTCCAGCGATTATGAGTCAGGATGGAAAGAGGTTGCGGATCGATGAAGTCCTTCCGTAATCTTGCGTTTGCTGCGTTGATCAGCTTGATCGCTGGTCCGGCGCTGGCCACGGCGACTTGTACCGGGCGATTCGCCAATCCGATCACAGACATCTGCTGGAGCTGCATGATGCCGCTGCGCTTTGGCGGAATGGACCTGGTGTCGCTCGATCAGGAGGACACACCCAATCCTGGCGGATCCCCGGTTTGTATATGTCCTTCCCAGTTGCGTGTGGGCTTCAAGGTGAGCTTCTGGGAGCCCGTCCGGCGTGTGGATGTGGTGCGCCGACCCTTTTGCATGACCAGTCTGGGTGGTGTTGAACTCAATCCAGGATTCGATGCTCCCCGTGGTTCCCGATACAGCCAAGACAGTACGTCGACCTCATCGTTCTATCAGGTGCATTGGTATGTCGACCCCATCATCTTTTGGCTCGAAGCCATCTTCGACAATGCGTGCCTTGAACAAAGCTCATTCGACGTGGCGTACCTCACCGAGCTTGATCCGATGTGGAACGACGATGAACTGACCTTCATTTTCAATCCCGACGTGGCCCTGTTTGGAAACCTTGCCGCTAGAGCGGCTTGTGCGGCCGATTGTGTATCGGCTACGGCTGGCTTTCCGTCCAATGCGCTGTTCTGGTGTGCAGGATGCCAAGGGAGCTTGTATCCCCTCAATGGCAACGTACAGGCGCATATCGGCGGTGTCCAGGCCTCCAGTCTGGAGATGACACGCCTGATCGCGAAGATGCACCGTGAGGGCTTGATGTGGGCGGCGTCTGGGGAGGACGGTCTATGTGGGTACTACCCGCAGCCGATCATGGACAAGACGGGCTACAAGTACCAGATGCTGTATCCGGTTCCGCAAACCGCGAAGATAGCCGGCAAGTGCTGCCAACCCCTGGGCCGCTCGACAATTCTCTGGGGCGCGGGCAAAGAGTACCCGTTTGAGGGTGAAGACTTCGCCTACATGGTGTTCCGCAAGCGGAACTGTTGTCAGGGTGCCTTTTGACGCCATGACAATAAAACGGTTGTTATCACTGATCGTATTTGGTCTCGCGATCTTTGCTGTCAATTCGGCGCGGGGACAGGGGGCGCTCCCAACGGACTTCGACATGCGACAAGCTCGGCAACGCATGGAAGAG
>CAIZNF010000281.1 GCA_903934275.1 uncultured Nitrosomonadales bacterium | reverse complement strand
ATTACATGCACCACGCCCTTGAACTTGCCAGCCAATCACAAGCCATCGGCGAAGTGCCAGTGGGGGCTGTGGTGGTAAAAAACGGCGAAATTATCGGGCGCGGTTTCAATGCGTCGATTTCGCGCCATGATCCTTCCGCACATGCCGAAATGATGGCGTTGCGCGACGCTGCGGAGCGGTTGTGCAATTACCGGCTGGTGGGCTGCGAGCTGTTTGTCACACTGGAACCATGCCTAATGTGCGCCGGCACAATCATACATGCGCGCATCGCGCGGGTAATATACGGCGCGAGCGACCCCAAGACTGGCGCGTGCGGCAGCGTGATGGATGCGTTTGGAGAGTTCGCCCCCTCCACGGCCCTCCCCCACTTCGACGAGCTCAGGACAGGTTTATCAAGCGGGGGAACCTGCCCCCCTCCACAGGCAAAAGGGGGGCGGGAAGTGCTACGATTGAACCACCATACCACGGTGACTGGCGGTGTGCTGGCGGGGAAATGCGGCGCAATGCTCAGTAATTTTTTTGCGATACGCCGCGCGCAACAGAAGATGCAATGAAAATCAACGTCCATATCTCCACGCAGCAGCTCGAATTACTCGACGACGCGGGTAAGTTGCTGCGCCACTACAGCGTTTCAACCGCCGCGAATGGCGCGGGCGAGGTATGCGGAAGCTATTGCACACCGCGCGGCAAACACATCATCCGCGCCAAAATCGGCGAAGGACAACCGGAAAACACCGTATTCGTGCGCCGTCGCCCGACTGGCGAAATCTACACTCCGGACCTGGATGCTAAATTCCCCGAACGTGACTGGATACTGACGCGTATTTTGTGGCTATCCGGCTGCGAAGCCGGTTTCAACCGACTGGGTGAAAATGACACCATGCGCCGGCATATCTACATCCACGGCACGCCAGATTCGGTACAACTCGGCACTCCTAGATCACATGGCTGCATCCGGATGCGCAATACCGACCTGATCGAATTTTTCAACTTGGTACCCGCAGGAACGGCTGTCGAAATCATCGATTGACCTGATTGGATTACTTTAAGGGTGGTTCATCGGGACAGCTGCTTTTTCTAGTTTTATTCCGCATTCTCCTTACAAATGGAAGGAAATTTGTAGGTCGGGCCGTGCCCGACAGCTATATCTGGCGGGTAGAACCCGTCCTACGTTATTGTGCTATTGATAGAGAAATGGGTTTTCAGGTCACCTTACGAAAATGCCAACAAGAAAAAACCCAGTATTCACATGAAATACTGAGTTTCAGTTTGCATAGTTATATGCGGTATATTCTAAAACGGAATGTCGTCGTCAAAATTATCGAAACTGCCTTTTGCTGCGGGTGCGGCCTTTGCGGGAGCAGCATCGTTGCCGGGTGAAGGCGCAGTCGGCCTGCTCTCCACCACTTCAAAGCTGTTGCTGCCGGAAGATTTGCCGCCGAGCATTTTCATTTCGTTGACCACGATTTTGGTGGTGTAACGATCCTTGCCTTCCTTATCCTGCCACTTTTCTGTTGTAATCCTGCCCTCCACGTAAATCTGAGAGCCTTTTTTCAGGTATTCCCCGACGATCTCCGCAAGCCGTTTATAGAACACCAAATTATGCCATTCGGTTTTTTCCTGTTTCTCGCCGCTCTTGTCTTTCCAGTTTTCTGTAGTTGCAATTGACACATTCGCAACTGCCTCACCGTTGGGCATATATCTCACTTCCGGATCTTTGCCGAGATGCCCTATTAAAATTGCTTTATTCACCGACATGTCATACTCCTTTCAGATTTTACGTATTTCACTTTCGCCCAATCTTCTCCCAAAGCAAGATCAAGAAGACACCATCACCAGCTGCTCCACTGCTTCTTCGTCAAATCCATGCTTATCCACCTTGAGGCAGGCCATGCGTTCCGCTGCGACCACCATCACTTCGCGCACTCCGGAAAGTTGCGCGAGTCGCTGGCGCAATTCTATCGCAGAGGCATCGTCCATCTCCGGCAAATGGTACATTTTGGTGCGCACCGCAGCAGGGGGCTGCATGCCAAATGCTACCACCAGCCACATCAGAAGCACCACGATATCGAACACAAACACGGCATCGCCGCCGACAAACTGCATCAGCGCACCGCCCACTACCGAGCCAAAAAATGCGCCGAGAAACTGCACGCTGCTGTATACGCCCATCGCCGTGCCTCTGGAAGTCAGCGGCGCAATCACGCTGATCAGTGCGGGTAACTTGGCTTCCAGCACGTTGAACGCAGTAAAAAATATCAGCAATGAGGCTGCCACGCCCCACAGGCTGTGTTGCAAAAATAGCAACATGATCAGTGATATCATCGCCAACACAACCGCCAGCAGAAATACCTGTTTCACCTTGCCTTTCTTTTCCGAAATCACGATGAGCGGCAGCATCAGCGCAAAAGCCACCACCATCACTGGCAAATAAACCTTCCAGTGCTGCGACACCTCTAGATTGTCGGCCTGGAGCAGGAACGGCACTCGCATGAACACCGACATCAAGACCGCATGCACCGCGAAAATACCGAAATCTAGGCGCAGCAAATCCCTGTTGTGCAGCACTTCGCCAAAACGCTTCCGGTTCGCCTCGGCATCGCTATGGAAGCGTGAAATCGCCGGATCTGGAATCACGAAACGCACCACCAGCAAGGCCAGCAGCGCCAACACCCCAGTCAATGCAAAAATGCCGGGCACACCGAGTAAACCATCGAGCACCGGGGACATAATCAGCGACAGCGAGAACGTAACGCCGATGGTCATGCCGATCATCGCCATCGCCTTAGTGCGCACCTCTTCGCGCGTGAGATCAGCGGTAAGAGCCATGACGGCGGCATTGATCGCGCCCGCGCCCTGAATGGCGCGGCCTACGATGACCCAGTAGATATTATCAGCCGATGCAGCGATGAAACTGCCCAGCGCAAAAACCACCAAGCCGGCATAAATGACCGGTTTGCGCCCGATACGGTCGGATAGCCAGCCGGACGGAAGTTGCAGAACTGCCTGTGTCAAACCGTAAGCGCCGAGCGCAATGCCCATCAGCAGATGGCTCTCGCCGCCGGGCAGATGCTCCGAATACACCGCGAAAATCGGCAGAATGATGAACAGCCCCAGCATGCGCAGGCCGTAAATACCGGCCAAGCCAATGCTGGCACGGCGTTCAACCGCAGTCATAGTATTCGATATAGACATGGATGATTCTGGAAAGATACAAAAAGTCGCGCATTTTAGCAGGTCGCCACACTTGCCAACAAATATAACCCTTCAGAAGCCTCATTTCATATTGGGAGAGGCGGAGATTGGAACGGGAGTGCGATTCAAATTGGTGTGGGCAGCAAAAATGCGTGTGCTGCAGCATTGCTCATCGACGCGCGCAAAGCCCATGTAGGAGCGGTTTCTTGGCCTCGATTCAGTGAGCACCTCAACACGCATCGCGGCCAGGAAACCGCTCCCACAAGAGCAATGGGTGGGCGGAAAATTTCTCACGCTACCCGGAGATGCGCCCACATCAGCTTGAATCGCACTCGATGGAACGCAGAGGTTTGGGAAAGTCTAAAAACTCGCGTATATTGGCAACCGCTTTTCTTATTCGCTACCCGGCATGGAACAAATAAAAATTCGCGGCGCACGCACCCATAACCTGAAGAACATCAGTCTCGATTTGCCGCGCCATAAACTGGTGGTGATCACCGGGCTGTCCGGTTCGGGCAAGTCCTCGCTCGCCTTCGACACCCTGTATGCCGAAGGGCAGCGGCGTTATGTGGAATCGCTGTCGGCCTATGCACGGCAGTTTTTGCAGTTGATGGAAAAACCGGACGTAGACTTGATCGAGGGGCTTTCTCCGGCCATCGCCATCGAGCAGAAGGCCACTTCGCATAACCCGCGCTCCACGGTCGGCACGGTCACCGAGATCCATGATTATCTGCGTCTGCTGTTCGCGCGCGCGGGCGACCCGTATTGCCCGCAGCACGATCTGGTGTTGCAGGCACAATCGGTAGGCCAGATGGTGGATCATGTGCTGAATCTGCCGGAAGGTACGAAGATCATGATTCTTTCTCCACTGGTCGTGGAGCGCAAGGGCGAGCAGCTGGATTTATTCGACGAGCTGCGCGCGCAAGGCTTCACGCGATTGCGCATCAACGGCAAGGTGTATGAGATCGACGCATTGCCCGCGTTGCAAAAAACCAAGAAGCATACCGTCGAGATTGTAGTGGATCGCCTGAAGGTCAATGTGGAAGCTAAGCAGCGGCTGGCCGAATCGTTCGAAACCGCATTGCGCCATGCCGATGGTCGCGCGTTGGCGGTGGAGATGGATACGGAGAAAGAGCACCTGTTCTCGGCGAAATTTGCCTGCCCGATTTGCAGCTACTCGTTGCCGGAACTGGAACCGCGCCTTTTCTCGTTCAACAACCCAATGGGCGCGTGCCCCAAATGCGACGGACTCGGCAACATCAGCTTTTTCGATCCAAAACGTATTGTGATTTTTCCGCAAATGTCGTTGAGTTCTGGGGCGATCAAGGGATGGGACCGGCGCAACCAGTTCTATCACCAGTTACTCGCCAGCCTCGCCAAACATTACGACTTCGATCTGGAGCAATCCTTCGAGAGCCTGCCGGAAAAAATCCAGCAGATGATTTTGTATGGCAGCGGTAAGGAGCAAATCGCCTTCCAGTACTTGAACGAACGCGGCAAGCCGATGCCGCGCGAACACGCCTTCGAGGGTATCGTCAACAACTTGGAGCGGCGCTACAAGGAGACCGACTCGCCCGCCGTGCGCGAGGAGCTGGCGAAATACCTGAACAGTTGCCCCTGCCCGGAATGCAAGGGTACGCGCCTGCGCCTGGAAGCGCGCCATGTGCGCGTCGCGGATATGAACCTGTACGAGATCAGCGCGCTGCCGCTGAAACAGGCGCTGACTTTCTTCCAGGGCTTGAAACTGCAAGGCCACAAACAGGCGATTGCGGAAAAAATCATTCAGGAAATCGCCAACCGCCTGACCTTCCTCAACAACGTCGGGCTGGAATATCTGTCGTTGGAGCGTTCCGCCGAGACGTTATCCGGCGGCGAAGCGCAGCGCATCCGCCTCGCGTCGCAGATCGGTTCCGGCCTGACCGGCGTGATGTATGTGCTCGACGAGCCTTCCATCGGCCTGCATCAGCGCGACAACGACCGTCTGCTGCAAACGCTGAAGAAGCTGCGCGACATGGGCAACAGCGTGATCGTGGTGGAGCACGACGAGGAGGCAATCCGTGCCGCCGACCATGTGGTGGACATGGGGCCGGGCGCGGGCGAACACGGCGGATTGATTGTGGCACAGGGCACGGCGAAGGAAATCTGCGCGAACAGGCAGTCGCTCACCGGCGATTACCTGTCCGGCAGGCGCAGCATTCCCGCGCCGGAAAAATACCGCAAGCCGGATGCGCAGCGCATGCTGCATATCGTCGGCGCTTCCGGCAACAACCTGAAAAGCATCGCGCTGAATCTGCCGGTCGGGCTGCTGGTGTGTGTGACCGGCGTGTCCGGTTCCGGAAAGTCCACGCTGATCAACGACACGCTGTATCCCGCCGT
>CAIZNF010000280.1 GCA_903934275.1 uncultured Nitrosomonadales bacterium | reverse complement strand
ATTTTGCCTCCGCCGCACCACCGGTGCGCTTCCCTAATGTGTATGGCATCGACATGCCGAGCCGCCACGAATTGATTGCGACAGGACGCAGCGACGAGGAAATCTGTCGTGAGATCGGTGCGGATCGGCTGATCTATCAGGATCTGGACGATCTCAAAGCGGCGGTGCGCAAGAATAATCCCGCTATTACAAGCTTTGACGCTTCCTGCTTTGATGGCAACTACATTACCGGCGATATCACGCCGCAATATCTGGATGCAATAGAAACCCGGCGTGGTGGCGGCAAAGCCAACAAGCTGGCAGATGATGATCAGCTGGAACTGGAGCTGGTAACGAGCGTGTCTTCCATGTAAGCCGGATAAGCGGGAACCAAGAAATGCCGCGTAGGAGCGACCTTCAGGTCGCGATTTAATGGCTTGCGTACTGGAGTCTGCTCATACGGTTGATGGGCTGTGTATCAGAATTTTTGTCACGCTTTGACACCATTTAATTGGCAAGAGACTAGCTGTTTTTCCAGGCTGCGCCTAGAAAATGAGGTTTGCTTCTGGCGAACAGCCTCTTGAGCAGGCTAGCCTGTCTTGCGTCATTGGTTGTGAATGGATCAAAGCAAAGGAGCAGCATCATGTCGCCCAAAAATCTACCAACCATAGGCGATCAATCCTTCGAGAAATTGAAGCATTCCAACGAACACAATGCAGAATATTGGAGTGCGCGCGACCTGCAACCGTTGCTCGGCTATGCCCAGTGGAGGCGCTTTGAGGATGCCATCAAACGTGGCATAACCTCTTGTGAGAAGTCAGGAAATAATCCGAAAAACCATTTTGCCGGCACCGGCAAAATGGTCGGGCTTGGGTCAGGCAGTGAACGCGAAGTTGACGATTACCAGCTCTCCCGCTTCGCCTGCTATTTGATCGCACAGAACGGTGATCCGCGCAAACCAGAAATTGCCCAAGCACAAAAATATTTTGCCATACAGGCGCGCAAGCAAGAACTCAGCGAGCAGCTCTCTGCCGACCAAGAGCGGCTCGACCTGCGCAAGCAGACCTCCGAGGAATTCAAGATGCTTTCCGGCGCAGCCCGGCAAGCAGGCGTACAGGATAAAATGTTCGGCGTATTCCACGATGCAGGCTACAAAGGGCTATACGGCGGACTGGGCGGCGATGCCATCAAAACCAGAAAAAATATTCCTGCCAAAGAACAATTGCTGGATCGCATGAACGCCACCGAACTGGCCGCTAACCAATTCCGCATGACCCAAACCCGTGACAAACTGGCGCGCGAAAACATAAACAATCAGCAACAAGCCATCCGCACACACGAAGTGGTAGGCAAGGAAGTGCGCGCTGCCATCGAGCGCATCGGAGGCACGTTGCCCGAACAGATTCCGCCCGCCGAACACATCAAGGAAGTCGAAAAGCGCATCAAGAATACCGTGCCTAAAATGGAGCTGGATGAGAAGGATGCGGGTGGGCTGCTCGGCGATACAAAACAAAACTAACAACGAATAACCCATGCCCACACTCAATTGGATCGGCAAAGCAACTGTCGTCAAACACCATAAAGAAGTGCCATTCCGTTTGCTGGAGCTGGTAGCGAAATTGTCCTGCTCCCCTTACCCGCAGGCGAGAGAATGGGCGATGTGGAAACTGAATGAGAGGTTGGCGGCGTGAGCGATTCCGATTTGCCACAAGGTTGGTCATGGGTTCCGTTGGGCGAGCTAATCCAGCCCATTATGACCAGAGACCCCATGCAAGAACCGAACATTGAATTCACCTACTTCGATATTAGCTCGATTGACAACGAGTTGGGTGTAGTGACTAACCCGAAGCGGGTTTTAGGTCGCAATGCGCCCTCGCGGGCTCGTCGAGTTGTGGAAGCAGGGGATGTGTTGTTCTCTACTGTCAGGCCGTATCTGCGCGGTATTGCGCAAGTGCCAATCACCGAGAACGGAGTGGCCTCGACGGGCTTTTGTGTTCTGCGACCAGAAAACATAATTTCAGCAAAATACTTGTATTACTTGGTGCGGAGTGATGAATTTCTTGATGGCTTGCTGCCGCTTCAACGAGGTGCCAGCTAACAATACCTGCATAGCCCATGCCGCGAGGATCAAGCTCTGGCTTATATGCGATGACCTGTTTAGATTCCTCATCGCGTTTCAAGATCTGCACTTGCTGCTTTACCAGTTCTGCAATTGCCAAGGGATTATGGGTAGTAAACACGATATGGCTGGTAGCTCGATCTATCTCATTTTGTCCAACAAAGTCCTGTAGGTATTTCAGATAGTCGGCGCACCAGCGTGGATTCAAATGGGTGTCAGGCTCATCAAGCAGAAACAGGCTTTCATTTTCAGAAGTGAATCGCAGCAAGCCGAGCACGGTGAGCAACTGTTGTTGGAGCGAGAAGGCAAGGCGGTCACCAATTTTGAAGAACGGCTACCTGCATCGCAATCGGATTTGGCGTGCGAATCGCTGAAAGACCCATATCGCCTCGATTTTCTCGGTGTGGTGCAAGAGGCCGATGAGCGCGCGATTGAGTCTGCCATCGTTCAACACATTACGCGCTTCTTGTTGGAACTCGGGCCAATTGAGCTTTTATCTCTCTGCCGTAGATGCACAGATGAAATCGGAACACGATAGCTCGACCATCGGTCTGTTGTTATGTAAATCGCAGAATCGCGCGGTGGCTAAATATGCACTACGCGACTCGAACAAGCCCATTGGCGTGGCGGAATACCAGCTTGTGGAAGCCTTGCAGAAAGAGTTGCAAACCAGCCTGCCTAGCGTTGAGCAGATTGAGCGCGAGTTGGGAGAGGAGGCATGAGCGCAAACTTCTGAAACTGCACCAAGCAGATTGACAGCTTGCGGCAGCGGGTGCTACTTTTCGCCTGCGCCGATTTGAGGGACAGCTTGCGGGCGCATAACAAATACAGCTAAGGCGCGGGGAACCCGGTTTAGCAATGGCTATCTGGGTTTTATACTTTTTGGGAGCAATGCATGTCGGAACCATCTTATCAACCAGAAACACTCGCCGTACATGCAGGCACCGTGCGCAGCCAGTTCGGCGAAAACAGCGAGGCGCTGTTCTTGACTTCCAGCTTCGTGTTCGAGAATGCCGCACAAGCCGCAGCACGTTTTATCGGCGAGCAGCCGGGCAACATCTATTCGCGTTTCACCAATCCGACCGTGACCATGTTCGAAGAGCGCTTAGCCGCGATGGAGGGCGCAGAGCAGTGTGTCGCAACGGCATCAGGCATGTCGGCGATTTTGGCGTGCGTGATGGGTTTGTTGAAGGCGGGCGACCGTATCGTCGCCTCGCAAAGCATTTTCGGTGCGACGGTCAATCTGTTTAACAACATCATCAAAAAATTCGGCGTGGAGACAACCTATGTTTCTGCCACCGATGCTGCAGAATGGCAGGCGGCGGTGCGCCCGAACACCAAACTGTTTTTTTTGGAAACGCCGTCCAATCCGCTTACCGAGATTTCCGACATCGCCGCGATTGCCGCAGTGGCGAAGGGGTGCGGCGTGCTGCTGGTCGTGGACAACTGTTTCTGCACGCCGATCCTGCAACGCCCGCTGGATTTGGGCGCGGACATCGTGATCCATTCCGCGACCAAGTATTTGGACGGGCAGGGGCGCGTGCTGGGCGGCGCGGTGCTGGGTAGCAGGAAAAATATGGAAGGCGTGTATGGTTTCCTGCGCACCGCCGGGCCGACGATGAGTGCGTTTAATGCGTGGATATTTTTGAAGGGGTTGGAAACGCTCAAGCTGCGCATGGATGCGCACAGCGCCAATTCGCTCGAACTGGCGCGCTGGCTGGAAGCGCAGCCCAATGTAACGCGGGTGTTCTATCCGGGCTTGCCGTCGCATCCTCAACATCAATTGGCGATGAAACAACAAAAGACCGGCGGCGGCATTGTGTCGTTTGAAGTCAAATCCTTCGGGGAGCGGAGCGTCAAGGAGGCCGCGTGGCGCGTGATCGACAGCACGCAGATGCTTTCGATCACCGCTAATCTGGGCGACACCAAGACCACCATCACACACCCCGCCAGCACCACCCATGGGCGCATCACGCCCGAGGCACGCGCCGCAGCAGGTATCACGGATGGGCTGATTCGCATAGGGGTGGGGTTGGAAGCGGTAGTCGATATCCAGAATGATCTGGCGCGCGGACTGAACAAATAGCTATGAATTTTTTGGCGGAACAAGTAACCGTAGGGTGGGCTACGCCCACCATGTCGGGCATAGCCCGACCTACATTTGGATCCGACTTGCCCGGCTTAAGTTGATGGATATTCTTGCTGCACAAGTCGGTGGCTTGTTGAAAGCGCACGGCCTCAAGCTGGCGACGGCGGAATCCTGTACCGGCGGCGGCGTGGCGCACGCGATCACCGACGTAGCGGGTAGTTCGGCGTGGTTCGAGCGCGGCTTCATCACTTATTCCAATCTGGCTAAGCAGCAGATGCTGGGTGTGAGCGAAGCGACACTCGATCAACGCGGCGCAGTATCCGAGGCGGCGGTGCGCGAGATGGTGGCGGGCGCGCTGGCCAACAGTGCGGCGCAAGTAGCCTTGGCGGTAAGCGGGATTGCCGGGCCGGAGGGCGGTACGCCGGGCAAGCCGGTCGGCACGGTCTGGTTTGCCTGGGGGCTTAAACACGGTTTGACGCTGGCCAAGGTGCATCATCTTGCCGGGAATCGTTCTGAAATCCGCGCCATGGCAGTGCATATCGCACTGCAGGGGGTTCAGGATTTATTGGGACAAGTGTCTGAAATCGCCTGATGGGAACCTCTATAAATCCAAACCCCGTCACGGTGCGGCGTTGCCCATAAAAAATTACTACTAACATATCATGCACATGCGTCGTCGCAATTTTTTATCGCGCCTTGTCTCGCTTAGTATTTTGAATTTATAGAGGCCCCCTGATTTGATGTGGAGAACGAACGTTCTGTACAAATCCAAATTGCTGTGCCACAATCCCTTACCAATTCTGAAAGAGGTATAAAAATGGATGACAATAAAAGTAAGGCACTCGCCGCAGCTCTGAGCCAGATCGAAAAACAGTTCGGCAAAGGCTCGATCATGCGTCTGGGTGAGGGCGAAGCGATCAAGGATATCGAGGTGGTGTCCACCGGTTCGCTGGGGCTGGATATCGCGCTCGGCGTGGGCGGATTGCCGCGCGGTCGCGTAATCGAAATCTATGGCCCGGAATCCTCCGGCAAAACGACGCTGACCTTGCAAGTCATCGCCGAGATGCAAAAGTTGGGTGGCACGGCGGCATTTATCGATGCGGAACACGCGCTCGATCCACAGTATGCGCAGAAGCTCGGTGTGAAGGTCGGAGATCTGCTGATTTCGCAGCCGGACAACGGCGAACAGGCCTTGGAGATCGTCGATATGCTGGTGCGCTCCGGTTCGGTGGATATTGTGGTGGTGGATTCTGTTGCCGCGCTGACACCCAAGGCCGAAATCGAAGGCGAGATGGGCGACGCGCAGATGGGCCTACATGCACGGCTGATGTCGCAAGCGCTGCGCAAACTCACCGCCAACATCAATCGCTCCAACACTATGGTTATCTTCATCAACCAGATACGCATGAAGATTGGCGTGATGTTCGGTAATCCTGAAACCACCACTGGCGGCAATGCGCTCAAGTTCTACGCTTCGGTTCGCCTCGATATCCGCCGCATCGGCGCGATCAAGAAGGGCGACGAAGTGATCGGCAACGAGACGCGCGTCAAGGTGGTGAAGAACAAGGTTGCGCCGCCGTTCCGCGAAGCGCTGTTCGATATCTTGTACGGCGAAGGCATCTCGCGCGAAGGCGAAGTCATCGAGTTGGGTGTGCAGCACAAGCTGGTGGAAAAATCCGGTGCGTGGTACGCCTACAAGGGCGAAAAAATAGGCCAAGGCAAGGACAACGCGCGCGAATACTTGCGCGAACATCCAGAAATTGCTTTCGAAATTGAAAATAAAGTGCGTGCGGCACTGGGCGTGGCGTTGCTCGATGCGGGTGAAAAAACGGTTGTGAAAGCCACCGAAAAAACCAGTGCAAAAGCGGGTGCAAAATCCTCTGAAAAACTTTTGGCCGGACACGCGGGTGAGGAAAAATCCTGAACTGAGCTTACGCGCGCGCGCCTTACAATATCTGGCACGCCGTGAGTACAGTCGCGCCGAGCTGCGCGGCAAGTTGCGGCCTTACGCGCAAGCGGATGAAAATATTGGGCAGTTGCGCCCCGTTGATCTGGATGTGTTGTTGGATGAATTGACGGCGCGCGGCTGGTTGTCGGATACCCGCGCAGCGACGCAATTACTGCACGCTAAACGTAGTCGATTCGGCACGCAACGCATCGCCCATGAATTGCGCCAAAAGGGCATCGCGGAAGAATTGATTAGCGCCGCATTGCCCGCATTAAAAGAAAGTGAGCTGGAAACCGCGCGCGAGGTGTGGCAAAGAAAATTCGGCACGTTGCCGCAAGATGCCAATGAAAAGGCCAAGCAAATGCGTTTTTTGCAATCACGCGGTTTCGGATTTGATGTGATTTTTCAAGTGTTGCGGCAAACGGATTAAAATTGGCACCCGCCTGCACTTTTCAATCCGGCTCTTTTCACCTCCTTCTCATTCTGTCCCGTCAACGCCAAATAGAAATATCCGCTGTCATTCTGTCCTTTGGGATGCCGTCGTATTACGGTAGAATGCCCGCTTCGTTTTTGTTGGCAAGGAAAATGGGAGCCAAATAAT
The DNA here is from genome assembly GCA_903934275.1 of uncultured Nitrosomonadales bacterium. GTDB lineage: Bacteria > Pseudomonadota > Gammaproteobacteria > Burkholderiales > Gallionellaceae > Gallionella. The sequence goes on along the minus strand of CAIZNF010000280.1, from coordinate 3,274 downwards.
GATTAAGGGCTGTATTGTTGCAATTGTTACCCCGATGCATGAGGACGGTAGTCTCGATTTGGAGGCGTTCCGTGCGTTAATCGATTTTCATGTCGGGCAGGGCACTGATGGTATCGTGGTAGTTGGCACGACCGGCGAATCGCCGACGGTGGATGTGGAAGAGCATGAGATGCTGATCCAGATTGCTGTCGAGCACGTCGCCGGGCGGGTTCCAGTCATCGCCGGAACCGGCGCAAATTCGACCAGAGAGGCTATCGAGCTGGCAGCGTTCTCGAAAAAAGCTGGCGCGGATGCTTCGTTGTCGGTCGTTCCCTATTACAACAAGCCGACCCAGGAAGGCTTGTACCAGCATTTCAAGGCCATCGCCGAAGCGGTAGATATGCCGCATATCCTGTACAACGTTCCGGGGCGCACCGTTGCCGATATGAGCAACGATACCGTGTTGCGCCTGGCGCAGATTCGCAACATCGTCGGCATCAAGGATGCGACCGGTAATATCGAGCGCGGCAGCGATCTGTTGCAGCGTGCGCCAGAGGGTTTTGCGGTATATAGCGGCGACGATGCCAGTACGCTGGCATTAATGTTGCTTGGTGCGCATGGCACGATTTCGGTGACGGCGAATGTCGCGCCCAAACTGATGCGCGAGATGTGCGCTGCGGCCTTGAACGGCGAAGTTGCCAGGGCGCGCGAAATCAATTTCCGCCTGCTCGGGCTGCATCGCAATTTGTTTGTCGAAGCCAACCCAATTCCGGTGAAGTGGGCGGTGGCGCGCATGGGTAAAATGAAAAACACGTTGCGCTTGCCGCTCACGCCTTTGTCGCAAGGGGTGCAGGGATGTGTCGAGCAAGCCATGCGCCAAGCAGGTGTACTTATTTAATTTTGCGATCAAGATGACGCTGAAAGACCAATGTAGGAATGGCTGGTTTTGTGCCCACCGCTCCGCCGCGTGGGCAAATAATAAAGCCGTTTGCCCCCTCTGATAAAACAACTAGCCATTCGACTAGGCCATCAAAAAAACGATGCCCAAGTCGCTGGTTATCCCTCCGGGGGAGGGTTGGGGAGGGGGAAACGGGCATAGCGAGTTTCATTATCAGGGGTGGCACTCGCCATGCCCGTTAGAGCTGCACATTAAGCAAAGTTGTCGGAGAGAAAAACAATGAAAGTTTTACATATCGGAGTATTCAGCGCCGTGCTGGTTTTGTTGGCTGGATGTAGTGCGGCTGGCTTGGGCAACAAGCGTATCGATTACCGCACTGGTGGGGAGCAATCGCCAACATTGGAGGTGCCGCCCGACCTTACAACACCCGGCAGGGATGAACGCTACAAAGTGCCGCAGGGCGATGGTGAAACTGTTGCGACCTTTTCGGATTATAACAAGGGTGGCGCGACACCAATTCAAGGCCGTAGCGCGGTATTGCCGGAAGTGAAAAATGTGCATTTGGAGCGCAATGGCGCGCAACGCTGGCTGGTAGTGAAAGATAAACCCGCGAATGTTTGGTCGGTAGTCAAGGCCTTCTGGCAAGAAAGCGGGTTAAACATCAAGAGCGAAAATCAAACGGCTGGCGTGATGGAAACCGACTGGGCAGAGAACCGCGCCAAGATTCCGCAGGATGGTATTCGCGGTGTAATTGGAAAGGTGTTAGACAATGTTTATTCATCGGGTGAGCGTGACCGGTACCGTGTACGTTTGGAGCGCGGTAAAGACGGTATGAACACCGAGATTTACATTACACACTACGGCATGGAAGAGGTGTTGGCTGCCGATAAGAGCACTACCACCTGGCAAGCGCGCGCCAATGATCCTGAAATGGAAGCGGCTATGTTGCAACGTTTGATGGTGCGCTTCGGCGGACCGGTCGCAGATGCGGTGGCAGCCGGCGTGTCCGGGGCGACCGGGGCAGCTATTATGCGAGAAATTTCTGAAGGTAGCCGCATCATTGTGGTGAGCGATGCGTTTGACAGATCCTGGCGAAAAATCGGCCTCGCTATCGAGCGTGCTGGCTTGGTAGTGGAAGACAGGGATCGCGCCAAGGGGATCTACCTTCTGGGCTTGGCAAAAGCTGAAAGCGGCTTGCTGGATAAAATGCAGTTCTGGAAAGACAGTAAAAAAAGCAATACGCGCTACCGCGTTAATGTTAAAGACGGTGGTGCAGTGTGCGAGGCTTCTGTCACCGACCAGAACGGGGTGAGCGATGTTATGTCCAACCAGATGATTGAGGCAATTTTTAAAAACATTAACTAGCCAGAATGTTGGCAGGTTCATGGCTTTGCCAAGGTGGCTATCTAAAGTGGTAATGCGATTTTCTTCGCTGGGCAGCGGCAGCGAAGGTAATGCGCTGCTGGTTGCGGCAGGCCAGACTCAAGTGCTGATGGATTGTGGCTTTGGGCTGAAAGCCACGCTTCTGAGGCTGGCGCGTTTGGGCGTATCTGCGGAACAGCTAAGTGGCATTGTTGTCACACACGAGCACGGCGACCACATTGGTGGTGTGGCGCAGTTGGCGCGCAAATTTGACCTGCCGGTTTGGCTCACACATGGCACTTTGCGCAGCCAACCGGAATCCTTTGCTAATATTGCCCGTATCCAAGAAATTGATCCCCATCAGGCGTTCGAAATCTGCGATATAGAAATCATTCCTTATCCGGTCCCGCATGATGCTGCCGAGGCGGTGCAATTTGTCTTCAATGATGGGGCGCGGCGGCTTGGCGTTTTGACCGATGCCGGATGCAGTACGGCGTATATCGAGCGGATGCTGAGCGGCTGCCATGCGCTGGTGCTGGAGTGCAATCACGATAGCGACATGTTGATGAATTGCGATTATCCGTACAGCGTCAAGCAGCGCGTGGGTGGGCGTTTCGGGCATCTGAATAATCAGGAAGCAGCCGCTATTCTGGGTCGGTTGGACGTAAGTCGCTTGCAACATTTGATTGCCGCACATCTGAGCCGCAAGAACAACACAGCGACACTCGCAGCACAAGCTTTGTGCGCTGCGCTTGATTGTGAGGCGGATTGGGTGCAGGTGGCGACTCAGGAAGATGGGTTTGCATGGCGGGGCATCATTTGAAGATCAGATTGATGAAAACAAAAAAGCCGACTTGCGTCGGCTTCTTCGTTGCTGTGAAGCAATAAAATACTTAGTGCTTCTTTGCAGCGTCAGCAGCAGGAGCGGCAGCAGCAGGAGCGGCAGCAGCAGGAGCGGCAGCAGCAGGAGCGGCAGCAGCAGGAGCGGCAGCAGCAGGAGCGGCAGCATCAGCAGCTGGTGCTGCAGCAGGAGCT
>CAIZNF010000279.1 GCA_903934275.1 uncultured Nitrosomonadales bacterium | reverse complement strand
CCGGGGCTGATTACGCCGGACGAGATCAAGATCGGCATCATGCCGGGGCATATCCACAAGAAGGGTCGCATCGGCGTGGTGTCGCGCTCCGGCACGCTGACCTATGAGGCCGTCGGGCAACTCTCCGCGCTGGGTATGGGGCAGTCTTCCTGCGTGGGCATCGGCGGCGACCCGATCAACGGGATGAAGCATATCGATGTGATGAAGCTGTTCAATAACGACCCGGATACCGATGCGGTCATCATGGTCGGTGAGATCGGCGGCAGCGACGAGGAAGAATGCGCGCGCTGGATCAAGGACAACATGAAGAAGCCGGTGGTCGGTTTCATCGCGGGTGTCACCGCGCCTGAAGGCAAGCGTATGGGGCATGCCGGCGCGATCATCTCAGGCGGTCAGGGCGGCGCTGATGACAAGCTGGCCGTGATGGAAGAATGTGGCATCCACATCACGCGCAACCCGGCGGAAATGGGGCGCGTGATGCAGAAGGTGTTAAAGGGATAGTAGGGAGTGGGTAGCAGGGAGTGGGATTTCCCATTTCCCATTTCCCACTGAGGTGCGCAGCACCGCTCCACTTACCACTTACGGATTTGAAAGGGTAGTAATGTTCGAGATGTTTTCTACTACCCAGTTCTGGGTCGATGTGTTCAAGATCATCATGATCGATCTGCTGCTGAGTGGCGATAATGCGGTGGTGATCGCGCTCGCCTGCCGCAATCTGCCGGAGGCACAACGCAAAAAAGGCATTTTGTTTGGCGTGGGCGGCGCGATAGGGTTGCGTATAGTGCTGACCTTTTTCGCGGTGACTCTGTTGTCATTGCCTTATCTCAAGCTGGTGGGTGCGCTGCTGTTGCTGTGGATCGGCATCAAGCTGATCCTGCCTGAAGAGGAGCACAGCGCGAGTAACATCAAGGCGGATACGCGGCTGTTTGGTGCGATTAAAACTATCATCATCGCCGACTTCGTGATGAGCCTAGATAACGTGCTGGGCGTGGCTGCGGCGGCCAAGGGCAATGTGTCGCTCCTGGTGTTCGGTCTGTTGATCAGCATTCCGATGATCGCATGGAGCAGCCAATTGGTGCTGAAGCTGATCGACCGGTTCCCGTTTATTATTTATGCGGGCGGTGCGCTGCTCGGTTATGTCGCGGGAGAGATGCTGGTCAGCGAGGCGTTGTTTGCGGCTCTGGTTGAAGCGCAACATTATTTGCATTGGTTGGTTCCGATGTTCTGCGCCGTGCTGGTGCTGGTTGTCGGCAGATGGCTGGCGCTGCGTGAAGCAGTTGCGATCAAAGCCGTCAATCTGGTGGATGAAGCGGTGTCTGTTTCGCCGGACAATAAATCGTAAAGGGGGAAACTGATGAAGATACTGATTCCGGTTGACGGTTCGGCCAACGCGCAACGCGCGGTTGACCATGTGATTAAACATATCGCTGCGTTGAAAGATGCACCGCAACTGCTGCTGCTGAATGTGCAGTGGAATGTGGCGGCTGGCAACGTCAAGCTGTTCATCAGCCAAAAAACCATCGACGATTATTATCGCGAACAGGGTGTGGCGGCATTGCAGTCGGCGCGCGCTGCCCTAGATGCAGCCGCGTTGCCCTACCAATACCACATCAGCGTCGGCACACCGGCGGAAGCGATTGTACAATATGCCGATGAGCAGGGTGTCGACCAGGTCGTGATGGGCAGACAGGGGCAGGGCGGCTTGCAATCATTATTGTTGGGATCGGTGGTAAATAAGGTGCTGCACCTGGCAAACTGTCCGGTGTTATTAATCAAATAATGTAGTGTGCATTCATACACCATGATGCGCCGCTTCGATAGGCTCAGGATAGGCGCAGCGCACCCTACAACTTTAGGTTGGGTGACGATGAGCAATGAGCAAGAGTAAAAAATTTTCATTGCCTGTCCGGGTATATTTCCAGGATACCGACGCGGGCGGCGTCGTCTATCACGCCAGTTACGTAAATTTCATGGAGCGCGCTCGCACCGAGTGGCTGCGCACGCACGGCTATAGCAACGCCGGATTGATGAAGGAATTTGGCGCGGTATTTGTGGTGCGCTCGCTCAAGCTGGATTACTTTAAGCCCGCGCTGCTCGACGACTTGCTGGATGTTACGGCGCAGATCAAGGATATCGGGCGCAGCCGCATTTCGCTGTTGCAAAGCGTGCGGCGGAACGATGAGGTGCTGACTGAAGCGGAAGTGCATCTGGTGTGCGTCTCGCTGGAAGGGTTCAAGCCGATCCGCGTGCCGGAGGTGTTGCGCGGGCAATGGAAAGATTAGTTGTGAGAGGACCTTAATGGAAGTGACGCAGGATTTATCGTTTATACATCTTATCGGCAATGCCAGTGTGTTGGTGCAACTGGTGATGAGTTTGCTGCTGGGGGTATCGTTGATGTCGTGGTGGTACATTTTTCTTAAACTGTTTGCTATCCGCAACGAAGTCAGGCTGACCGAAGAATTTGAGGAGGCCTTCTGGCACAACCGGAATTTGAATGAGCTTTACAAGCAGGCAAGCGGCAACCCGCGAGGCGGACAGGGCGCATTGGAGCGCGTTTTTTCCGCCGGTTTTGTCGAATTCGTGAAACTGAGAAAACAGCATGGCATGGATGCCAGCGCGGTAATGGATGGTACGCGCCGCGCCATGCGCGCGACCTATCAGCGCGAGATGGACAGGCTGGAATCGCACCTCGCATTCCTTGCCTCAGTTGGGTCGGTCAGCCCGTATGTGGGATTGTTCGGCACGGTGTGGGGCATCATGAATGCGTTTCGCGGGCTGGCCAATGTCGGACAGGCTACTCTGGCACACGTTGCGCCCGGTATTGCAGAGGCGTTGGTAGCGACGGCGATGGGTTTGTTTGCGGCGATTCCGGCGGTAGTTGCCTACAACCGCTATGCGCATGACATCGATCGCCTGGCGACGCGATTTGAGAGTTTCACCGAAGAATTTTCAAATGTTCTGCAACGCCAGCCATTAACCGGCCATGAGAACAAATAGGCGCTCCAAAAACCGTCTGATGAACGAGATCAACGTCGTGCCCTACATCGACGTGATGCTGGTTCTGCTGGTTATTTTCATGGTGACCGCGCCGCTGATGAACCCAGGTCAGGTCGACTTGCCGCAGGTCGGAAAATCGCTTGCGCCGCCCGTCGCACCGCTGGAGGTCATCATCAAAAAAGACACTACACTGGCATGGCGCGACCATGCCAAAGGTGACAAGGAAAGCTTTGTGTCACGTGATGAGCTGATCGCAATTTTGAAAAGCAGGCAGGGCGCGCAAGCGGGGCAGGCGGTAGTGATTTCCGCCGATAAGAACGTGCGCTATGAAGAAGTCATTAAGGTGATGGACGTGCTGCAACAGCAGCAAATCAAGAAGATCGGTCTGTTGATACAAACCAAGACAAAATGAGTGCGGCGGTCTATCAAGAACCTTACCAACTGCCTGCTGGTATTCTGGCATTGGCGGTGCATGGTGCGTTTTTCGTCCTGTTGTATTTCGGTTTTACCTGGCAGACCTTGCCGCCTGCAACAATGAGCGTGGAATTATGGCAAAGTTTGCCGGATACGATTGCTGCTCCGCCCGTACAACCCAAGATTGAAAAGGTTGAGTCACCCAAGATTGAAGAGGTTGCGCCGCCGCAGCCGGAGATCAAACCGGATATTGTGTTGCCGGATAAAAAGAAAGTTAAAACCAAACCCGTTGAGCTAAAGCCTGTCGAGCGAAAACCCGTTGAAAAAAAACCCGTTGAACCCGCCCCCATTGAACAGAAGCACGATACCCGTGTTGCAGATCAGCAGGCTGCCCGTGAGCGTGCCGAGCAAGCCGCAGTGACCGGGCGTATGGTGGATGAATATACTGCTAAAATTCAGAGCAAGATCAAGCGGAATATTGTAGAGCCGCCAAATGTGGCAAAAGATGTGCGCGCCGAGTTTTTGGTGACACTATTGCCGGGTGGTTCGGTGTTGGATGCAAGGCTGCTCAAGCCCAGCGGCAACGCGGCTTACGACAACGCGGTGGAACGTGCGATCCTGAAATCGCAGCCGTTGCCGCTGCCGCCAGATGTGGCGTTGTTTAATCGTTTTCGCGAGTTAAAATTGATTTTCAAACCGGCAGATTAAATGGGGTGTTTATGTATAGAGGTGTCTTTATGTTGTTGCGCGTATTGAGGGGTGTGGTTGGCTTGCTGTTGTTGGCTCAGGCATCAACAGCGAGCGCGGTGTTGAGCATCGAAATTATTGGTGCGGGCGAACACCAGATACCGGTGGCCGTGGTGCCGTTTGGCGGGGATGCCAAGCTGGCACAAACCATCAATGAGGTGGTGGTGGGCGATTTGCAGCGTAGCGGGTTATTTCGTTTAGTTGATCCGGCAGGAAAATCGCCGCATGAAGCCGCCGAAGTCAGTTACCCTGATTGGCAGGCGCGCGGTGCGGAATCATTGGCGATAGGCACGGTTTCGATTCAAGCCAATAACCGTATCGAAGCGCGTTTTCGCTTGCTGGACGTGGTAAAGCAAACCGAATTGGCCGGTCAGGCAGTCTCTGCAAATTTAGCTCAAATACGCGCTATCGGGCATCGCATCGCGGATTTGATTTATGAGAAATTAACTGGCGACAAGGGGGTGTTCGGTACCCGTATCGCCTATGTGAACCGGCAGGGGCAAAAGTTTCGCCTGATCGTTGCAGACAGCGACGGCTATAACGAAAGCATCGTGCTGGAGCGCAGCGAACCGATTATGTCGCCAGCGTGGTCGCCGGATGGTAGCCACCTCGCCTATGTGAGTTTTGAAACCGGCCATGCCGTGGTGTATGTGCAATCGCTTTACACCAATCAACGCGTGGCACTGGCAGATTTTCGCGGCAGCAACAGCGCGCCAGCGTGGTCGCCGGATGGCAAGCAATTGGCTGTTGTGCTGACGCGCGACGGAGGCTCGCAGATTTACCTGATTCGCCGTGATGGTAGCGACATCCGTCGTATTACCTTCAAAGGTGCAATAAATACCGAGCCGAACTTTTCGCCGGACGGGCAATACTTGCTATTTACCTCGGATCAGGGCGGAAGCCCGCAAATTTACCGCATGCCCGCGACAGGGGGGGTGGAGCAGCGCATGACATTCGGCGCAGGTAATAATTTTTCGCCACGGTATAGCCCGGACGGCAAAAATTTCGTGTTTGCACATCTTGGCAACGGTAAATTTTATGTTGCCACGCAAGACTTTCAGTCCGGACAGATGTCTCTCCTCACCGACGGCGGATGGGATAAAAAACCCAGCTTTGCGCCCAATGGCAAGATCATCCTGTTTGCCAGCGAGGCGCGAGGCCGTGGTATATTAGCGACCGTTTCCAGTGATGGTCGTGTCAAGCAGCACATGTTTACCCAGAGTGGCGACGCACGTGAACCGGTGTGGGGACCCAATTTTTAATTTAATTCAGCAAAGGGGAATGCCATGAAAAGGCTCGTTATCAGTGTTGTATTGGCAAATCTGCTCGTTGCTTGTGGCAGCGAACCAACAAAACCAGACACACCACCTGCGCAACCACCCAAGACCGAAGCACCTAAACTGGCTCCTCCACCTGTTGCTGTCACGCCTGCTTCTGTAGTCGATCCGATAAATGACCCGAAAAACTACCCTCTGCTCGCCAAACGCAGCGTGTACTACCCGCTTGATGTATATGCGGTGCAGGATGCCGACAAACCGGTCGTGCAAGCGCATGCCAAGTATTTGAGTGAATATGCCAACCGCAAAACACGCTTGGAAGGCAATTGCGATGAGCGCGGCAGCAATGAATACAATCTGGGTCTCGGCCAACGTCGTGCCGATGGCGTGAAGAAAATGCTGGAACTGGGCGGTGCCAGAGCAGGCCAGGTAGATAGTGTCAGCTATGGTGAAGAAAAGCCCAAATCAAGCGGCCATGATGAAGCGGCTTGGGCGCAAAATCGCCGCACCGATTTGATCTACGCGAAGTAAACAATGCTGAAGCAATGCTCCTTCATATTGTTGGCTTTGTATTTTGCCGTTCCCGCGCAAGCGGGGCTGTTTGCCGATGACGACGCGCGCAAGCAGATCCAGCAGCTTGAGGGGCGTATGCCCAAGCTTGAGGAGCGTGTGCTCAAGTTGGAGGATGCGGTTAATCTGCAAACCAGATCAATGTTGGACTTGCAGGGGCAGATTGAAGCGTTGAATAGTGAAATCGGCAAACTTCGCGGCCAGAATGAAGAGCTGGGGCATGGCCTGCAAGATGCTGAAAAGCGCGAAAAAGATTTTTATCTGGACTTGGATACACGCCTGCGTCGTTTTGAATCCACAAACAATGCGGTGCAATCCGGTGACAATTCTGCCGCAACGGCGGCTCAGGCAGCTCCGCCTGATCTGAACGACCCCGCACTGGAAAATCGCGCTTTTGAAGCAGCCTACGGGTTGTTTAAGGGTGGGAACCATGCGAATGCGATTAAGGCTTTTCAGGAATTTCTAAAAAAATACCCGGACTCGGTGCATACTGCCAATGCGAATTATTGGCTGGGCAGTGCGCAAGTTACACTGAAGGATTACAAGAATGCGCTGAACACCTATCAGGGTTTGATCGAGATTTTTCCAAGCACAACTAAAGCGGCTGACGTGTTGTTCAATATGGCCAAATGCCAGCAGGAGCTGAAACAGGCTGCGGCTGCGCGAAAAACGCTCAAGCAACTTGTCATCAAATATCCCACCAGCGAAGCTGCCGCCAAGGCGAAAAAACTACTGGCTGCTTCCAAGTAGCTGTACCCGACAGCCATATCTGGCGGGCAGAACCCGCCCTACGT
>CAIZNF010000278.1 GCA_903934275.1 uncultured Nitrosomonadales bacterium | reverse complement strand
GTGGGCAAGTTCGCCGATACGCCGAATCAGGCCGAGTTGTATCCGAATTACGGGCCGTGGCTGCTCACCGCCGCGCTGATTTCACTGTCCGGCTTGTCGGCGGGGATGCTGCTGCTGTGGCGCGGGAAAAAACTTGTTGCGGTGGCGGTGCTGGCGTTGGGCGCCTTGCTGTCCGCGCAAATCGCGCTGTCCGGCTATGAAACCGTCGCGCGCGAGCGTTCCGCGAAACATATCGCCGAGGCGATACGCGGCGAGGTGACAGCCGATATCCCGTTTTATTCGGTGCTGACCTACGAACAGACCCTGCCGTTCTACCTCAAGCGCACTTTCACGCTGGTGCAGTATCAGGATGAAATGGCCTATGGCATCCAGCAGGAACCGCAACGCTGGATTCCCACCGTCGAAGAATTTGCCAGGGTCTGGGCTGCACAGCGTGAGGCATTGGCAATCATGCCGGTGTATGCTTATGCACAGTTGCAAAAACAGGAGCTTGCGATGAAGATCATTTTTGAAGATGCGCAACATATTGTGGTGAAAAAACCATGAGCTTGGTCAGCTTTATCCTGATTTTTGTCGGCGTGATGCTCAATGCCGCCGCGCAAATACTGATGAAGGCGGGAACCAACACCATCGGTCATTTCGAATTCAGCATGGAAAACATCTTGCCCATCGGCTTGAAACTGGCGACTGAGTGGCATATTGCCACCGCGCTGTTTTGTTATGCGCTGAGCGTGGTCATCTGGATACTCGCGTTGTCGCGCGTGCCGGTCAGCATCGCCTTTCCGATGCTGTCGATGGCCTATGTGGTGAATGCCGTGGCAGCCTGGTATCTGCTCGGGGAGCCATTTAGTTCGACCAAGTTGGTCGGCATGGGTGTGATTATTCTCGGCGTGATCATCATTTCGCGCGCTTAAACTACAGCCGTCATTCCCGCGCAGGCGGGAATCCAGCGGTTCTATTTAAAATGCCTTTAGTCACTTATTAATCAAATGATCTCAAAATATGACAAGAATTTTTCAACTAAAACCGTAGGGTGGGCTCTGCCCACCATGTCGGGCAGAGCCCGACCTACATTGGTTTCGGCTCGTCCGACTTAGTTTTTTGTCTCCGCGTTGCGGAGGTTTTTTTATTAGCTGGATTCCCGCCTGCGCGGGAATGACGAAAGTTATAGAATTTTTACGGATATACCCATGAGTAATTTCCTTCCTTTCTCCCGCCCCACCATAGACGAGGCGACCATTGCCGCCGTGGCAGATGTGCTGCGCTCCGGCTGGATCACCACCGGCCCGAAGGTGCAGGAATTCGAGAAGAAATTATTCGAATATTTTGGCGGGCGTCCGGTGCGCACTTTCAACTCCGGTACCTGCACGATGGAGATCGCGCTGCGCATCGCGGGCATCGGCGCGGGCGACGAAGTCATCACCTCGCCGATCTCGTGGGTGGCGACCGCGAACGTGATTCTCGAAGTGGGCGCGACGCCGGTGTTCGCCGACATCGACCCGGTCACGCGCAACATTGATCTGGACAAACTCGAAGCCGCGATCACGCCAAAAACCCGCGCGATCATCCCGGTCTATCTGGCGGGTAAGCCGGTGGACATGGACAGGCTGTATGCGATTGCGGCGAAGCACAAACTGCGCGTCGTGGAAGACGCCGCGCAGGCCATCGGCTCAAGCTGGAAAGGCAAGCCGATAGGCTCGTTCGGCGATTTCGTCTCGTTCAGTTTTCAGGCCAACAAGAACATCACCACCTCCGAAGGCGGCTGTCTGGTGCTGAACAATGAAGAGGAAGCCAAGCTCGCGGAAAAATACCGCCTGCAAGGCGTGACCCGTTCCGGTATCGACGGCATCGACGTGGACGTGCTGGGCGGCAAGTACAACATGACTGACATCGCCGCCGCAATCGGCCTTGGCCAGTTCGCGCAACTGGATGCGATCACCGCGCAGCGGCGCAAACTGGCAAAGCATTATTTCGCCACGCTTGGCAAGGACTTCGAGAATCAAACCGGCGCGCAACTGCCGCCACAAGATTTTGAGAGCACCAACTGGCACCTGTTCCAGATCGTGCTGCCGGAACGCATTACCCGCGCCGACTTTATGGCGCGCATGAAGGAACACAACATTGGCATCGGCTATCACTACGCGCCGATCCACCTGTTCAAACTGTACCGCGCGCTGGGTTTCAAGGAAGGCATGTTCCCGGTCGCAGAACGAGTCGGCAAGCAGATCGTCTCGCTGCCGATGTTTTATGCGATGAATGAGGCGGATGTGGAGCGGACTTGTAAGGCGATGCGCGAAGTGTTGGCCGGGTAGGCGACACAAACACTCCATGAATATGATGCTTAATTTGCGGAACTTCCGAATATGAAAAACACGCAACTTGTCTCACAGCGTTTTGTTGAACTTGAAGCGCAATTTAAGGCAATTCCAATTATTCGCGCCGAACATGGCTCAAATTATCCTGAGACAGCAGCTTGGAGGCAATGGTCTACGAGTGCTTTGAATTTGTTGAGTGCGGCATCTGGCGAGGCATCTGCGCACTATTCAAATTTCAAATCTCTTTATGATAGAGCTACCGGTTCGGAGTCAAACCTTAAAGCAATGGGAGGGGTGTTTCTTGCCGCCAAAGCCGATTTTGAGGGGGGGTATATTTTCAAGCTGGAGGCGACAATATCCGGTGAAATATTTGGTGATTTCGTATCCCTTGC
>CAIZNF010000277.1 GCA_903934275.1 uncultured Nitrosomonadales bacterium | reverse complement strand
GATACCCACACGATGGAACCGTTTTTGTGGAAGTATCGTTTCTCCATGGAAAATCCGGCAATCATCCCTTTTTTGAGTTTTTCCAAATCTGCCCAGTCTGTCTGCACGTCGTCAGGATGAGTAATTTTATTGAAAGAGGATGAGAGCAATTCTTCTGTGGTAAGACCGACAATATCCGCATATTTCTGATTGGCCTGCAGGAACTTGCCTGTTGCGCTCTCTATGATGGCCACGCCCACACCGGCCTGCTCGAATATTGAGCGGAATCTTTCTTCGCTTTTGCGCAAAGAGTCCTCTGCCAGCTTGCGGGCGGTGTTGTCAATCACGATGGAATGCAGCAACGAGCGACCCTTGATTTTAAACGGGCCGCTGTAAACCTCCACATCGCGAGGTTCGCCATGCGCACGGCGATGCCTGAAAAAAAAATGGTTGCGTTTTTCCGTGCGGGCCAGCTCCATTTCCGTATGGATTTGCTCCGGTGTGAGCGTGTTGATCTCCGCTATGTTCTTGCACTTCAGCTCTTCTCTCGACCATCCGTAATAGGCCGCCGCCGCAGGGTTGGCATCCTCGATAGCGCCATCATCCGGGTTAATGACGAGCTTCACGGCAAGATTGTTTTCAAACATGCTCCGGTAGCGCTCCTCGCTCTCGCGCAGCGCGATTTCGATATTCTTGCGCTCGGTGATATCGTGGAATATCTCGAATTTCGACACACTACCGTCCGGGTTGGTTATCGGCGTATCGAGCAGGTCGTAGGTTTTTCCTGTCTTGGGCAAACTAAATTCCCACCGAACCGTATTGCCTTTGAATATCTCATCATTCTTGCACCAGGGGCATGCCTCAGTCCTGTCGTGGAAGTAGGTGTAGCACTTGCGCCCCTCTACCTTGCCAAGGTCGCGCTCGATGACGGGGTTTACATACTCGATGTCGCAACTGCGGTTTACCACATAGATACCGTCAGTGATCGCGTTGAGTATGCGCATGAAGTTGTCGCGTTGGAGTTGGAGCTCTTCTTCAGCCCAGCGGCGTTCAAGCGACTGCGCAAGCTGCGTAGCGATGGAATGGATCAGGTCATGCTCTTCATCGAGGAAAGGGGTTTCGCTGGCCTCGGTTTTATTGCCAATATAAAAAACCTCGACAACACCGAATTTGTTTGTAACGAAAGGAATCTCTGTCGCAAGTTTCCATGCTGTCTCCTGGAAATTGGTGGTCTCAAACGTCTGGTTACCCAAACGGATGCGGGCGCAGGTGCGTATCGGTTCAAGCCAGCCTGCGGGTATGCGCCGTGCACAGCCATCAAGCATGTGCTCTACGCTCATATCTTTGTTCAGTGACAATGTGGTGATATCGCGAAGACAAGTTATTTCCTTGACGCGTTCATCCATATCGCGGGGGTAGCGCCCCATTGTCTCTGCCGCCCGTTTGCGCTCGGTGATGTCGGTCAGCACGACGCGCACTACAAAATCCTTACCATCATTTTTTAAACGCATGCAATTTAACTGGGCGTAAAGAAGTGGCTCGTTGTCGTGCTGGAGTGCCAGTTCACAAGACAGCGATTTGTCGTCATTTAGCGCATACATGAAATGGCGATGCCAGCGGTCGCGGTCTTCTGTGGCAACGTAAGAGGCGAAGCGGTGATACGGTAGTTTGTTGCGCTCCACCCCGAGCAACGCGGCACCGGTGAGGTTGATTTCGTCGATCATCCCCTCATGGCTGAGGGTGAGATAACCGACCGGGGCGAAGTCATAGAAATCCATGTAGCGGTCACGGGCTTTTTCCAGCTCAATCTGCGACTGCCGCAATTGCTCGTTCTGCATCTCCAGTTCGATTTGATGCAACTGAAGCTCATGCAGCAGCTCCTCGGCAGGGCGTGGCCTCTGCTTCGGCGCGTGTATGCGGGCGAGCTTCGTCTCGGCGGCGGTGCGCAGCGGGTCTTGATTGATTGGCTTCTCGCTCATGCTGTGCCCTTCAAATGTACACCGCTACAGGAAATTCCTGAATGCAGCGGCTCAAATTTATTTCTCATAGAACCGAATTGAATTGCGCCCCGCTTCTTTGGCTTGATACATCGCTGTATCAGCCCGCTTGATGATGTCGTCCTGGCTGGCATCATACCGTACAAACAACGTCACACCGATACTTGCGGTGCAGTGATGTCCGGTAGCGCTATCGGCTTGCTGTACGCCTTTAATAGGTAGCAGGTAGGGGGCGGACAAAGCGATACGGATTCTTTCTGCAACGATCCCGGTTTGTGAGGTTGCTTCGGCTTTATCGGCATCCAATTCGCTGAGCATTATCGCAAAATTATCGCCGCCAAGGCGCGCTACTGTATCCATTTCACGCACACAAGCTTTCAATCTGCTCGCCGCCTCAATTAACAGTAAATCGCCCACTTCATATCCATGCGTTAAATTGAACAGTTTAAAATTGTCCAGATCGAGGATCAGCAGCG
>CAIZNF010000276.1 GCA_903934275.1 uncultured Nitrosomonadales bacterium | reverse complement strand
GGCCTCGCTCTATGGTCGCAGCAATGTCTCCGATGTCATCCCGCCGCTGGCGAATGTACTGATCTCAAATGTGCCGGGGCCGTCGATCCCGCTTTATGTCGGCGGTCTGCGCATGAGCGGATATTGGCCGCTGTCTATTGTCGAACACGGGGTCGGACTCAATATCACGCTGATGAGTTATGCCGGCAAGCTTTGCCTCGGCTTTACCGTTGCAAGTTGCGCAGTGCCGGAGGTACGTCAATTGGCAGATGATTTTCTGGAGGCATACGAAGAGCTCGGGCGTAAAACTCTGAAATTGCCTCCGGTTGCGGCTCGTAAAGCGAAAACCAGGCGAAAAACCTAGAGAGATCAGTGCAGTGTATTCGGCCAGCAACGAGATAACCCTTGAAATTGTTTTGCTTCTCTCCGTGCGCTCGGTATTCTTCGTGGTTAAGCTTCTAGTGTTTGCCCGCTAAACCGGAGAAACCACGATGCACCGCCGTCCTGCCGTTGTTCGTCACCGCCATACCGGATCGCCGGATGTGCTGCATTCCATCCTCGAACCACGCGCCTTGTTGGAGCTGGCGCTGCTACCGGCGTCGCTGCCCTTGCTGATGCAGGCCCCGACAGGCGATGGCCACCCGGTTTTGTTACTGCCAGGCTTCCTGGCGGTTGAAAATTCATTGTTTGCGCTAAAAGCATTTTTGCAGCGCAAAGGATATGAAGTTCATACCTGGGGTCTCGGTCGCAATCTTGGATTTCGCAGCAAGCACGCCAGTGCCCTACCACAGAAAATTCGCTACCTCCACCACGTTACCGGGCGCAAGGTTAGCCTGGTGGGCTGGAGCCTGGGTGGGGTGTTCTCACTTTATGGCGCGGAAAGCACCCTGGAATGTGTGCGCTCCATTGTGACGCTGGGCAGCCCTGTTAGCGTCGATGCCATGGGCAGCCAGTCGCCGGCCGCGCTAAAGGCGGTATACCGGCTGGTGTCTCACCGATTGGGGTCGGCAGCCCACGTCATGGCGCCGCGCGCCAAAGGACTGCGCGAGCACCGTCGTCTGGCGGTACCCACCAGCTGCCTGTATTCACTCAGTGACGGTGTGGTGCCGCCGCAAGAGGCGACTATCGATGGCGACCCCGCTCTGCATGAAAATATTCGTGTTCCTGGAAGCCATATCGGACTTGGTTTCAACGGTATCGTGTTGGCGGTCGTCGCCGATCGACTGGCCCAACCGGAAGGTCACTGGAAGCCGTTTGAGCCAACAGGTTTACTGGCACGCGCATGGCGCCTGATGCCGCGGGAAAGTACTCAATAGCGCCAAGTTAGCTTTAGCTGAGGATATACAACCATGCGTCAGCTCGATGAACACGATGCCGCTTTTATTTATTCCGATAGCGCTCACGTCAATTCAAACGTCTCGCTGTTGCATATCTACGATCAATCCACTGCACCGCGCGGCGTTGTGCGTTTCAAGCAAATCCTTACCCATATCGAAAACCGGCTGAGTCACCTGCCGATTTTCCGGCAGAAGATATTGCGTGTGCCGCTCGATCTGGATTATCCCTACTGGGTGGAAGATGAGAGTTTTGATATCGAGTACCACGTTCGCCACATAGCGCTGCCAAAACCGGGCGACT
>CAIZNF010000275.1 GCA_903934275.1 uncultured Nitrosomonadales bacterium | reverse complement strand
CGCCTTGGTCTTGGCATCGGCATTGCAGGATTTCATCTTATCCTGTTGCTTGGCGGGTGTGGCGGCTTCCGCAGCAGGCTTGGCTTCTGCCTTATCGGACTTTTTATCCGCAGCAGCGGGTGCGGCATCGGCTTTCAGCGTGTAATCTTTGGACAAACATTTTTTCATAAAGGCTTTGCGTTCGTCACCCTTCATGCCCGTTGCTTCTTTGCTGCAACCCTTCATCTTCTCGCCGGCTGCGAAAGCCGGAGCGGAAATGGTAAATGCAAAACCCAAACAAGCCAGTGCGATTATTTTCTTCATATAAATCTCCTTGAATTAGTAACAGCAGTATGCTTCCCCACGCAGCGGAAGCATTTTCATTATAACCAAGGTGGTAAATTACACCAGCGACACCAAGTTGCGCTATGCGTGCAGGCCAGTAATCCAGCGGATATATAACCGTCTCGCGACCGCCTGCATCTGGGGCATGTTGCCCGCTATTTGTTGTTGCATTTCGGCTGCGGATTGCACCGCCGGACTGGTGCTGGCGGCGGCAACTTCATCTGCGCCGACTTCGCACCAGGTTGCAATCATTGCGGCAGTCATTTCGACGTGGCATTGCAGCGCGAGATGTCTGCCGAGGGAATACGCCTGGTTGGCGCAATATGAGCTGGACAACAGGTGCGTCGCGCCTTGCGGCAAGCTGAATGTTTCGCCGTGCCAATGAAATGCCTTAAAATTCCGCACCTCGCCAAACCAACCGCGCGCGGTGTTGCTGTCCGCCACCGTTACTTCACCCCAGCCGATTTCCTTTACCGGGTTGCGCGATACGGTGCCGCCCAACGCCTTGGAGATCAGTTGCCCGCCGAGACAATGCCCCAGCACGGGAATATCCCCGGCTACCGCCTCGCGGATCAACGCCAGCACTGGCGCTATCCACGGCAGGTCGTCGTTGACGCTCATCGGCCCGCCCATAAATACCAGCCCGGAATAAGTCTCTGCTGAGCGCGGTACGGCATCGCCCGCATCAATGGCGATCAACTGCCACGGGATTTTACGTTCGTCGAGAAATTCGGCGAGATAGCCTGGGCCTTCGGTGTGTGTGTGGCGGAAAATGGCGATGGGTTTCATAGGAAAGTCCCTTGTCCGCGGATTACACAGATTCACGCAGGTTTTGCTGAAAGCCCATTATCCTAGAAAAAGCAGTTGTCCGCAGATTACGCAGATTTTCGCCGATTAAACAACAGGTAATATTGGGTCGCCGACTCACCTATCGGGTGAGAAGATACATATCCGCAACCGACTGAAAATCTGCGTTAATCTGCGTAATCTGCGGATCAAATAGGTTTTGTTTTGTCGCGCTCGATCAGTGCGTAGGCCGAATGATTGTGGATAGACTCAAAATTTTCTGACTCGACAATATAGGCGTCGATGCGCTCGTCTTCATTCAGCACCGCTGCCACGTCGCGCACCATGTCTTCGACAAACTTGGGGTTATCGTAGGCGCGTTCTGTGACGAATTTTTCATCCGGTCGTTTTAGCAAGCCGAACAGTTCGCAGGAAGCCTGTTCCTCGGCGATGCGCACCACCTCTTCGATCCAGACAAAACGGTTGGTGCGCAACGTGAGCGTGACGTGCGAGCGCTGGTTATGCGCGCCGCGTTCGGAAATTTTTTTGGAGCAGGGGCACAGGCTGGTGACAGGCACCACGACCTTCATCGTGATGCGCGCCTTGCCATCCAACATTTCACCGATTAGTGTCACGTCGTAATCAAGCAGGCTTTTCACGCCGGACACCGGTGCCGTCTTGTTCACAAAATACGGGAAGCTCATTTCGATGTAGCCGGATTTTGCCTCCAGGCGGATCACCATTTCATGCAAAATTTTCTCGAAGGATTCCACGGAAATTTCGCGTTCATGCTCGTTGAGTATCTCGACAAAGCGCGACATGTGCGTGCCCTTGAAGTTGTGCGGCAGATGCACGTACATGTTGAACGTGGCGACGGTGTGCTGCACGCCGACGCTCTGATCTTTCACCTTGACCGGATGGCGGATACCCTTGATGCCGACGCGATTGATCGCCAGATGGCGCGTATCGGCGGAATTTTGCACATCGGCGATGGGTTTTGGTTCGGAATAATTCATGGTTGCCCTCTCATTCGGCCGGATCGGATTCTTTCTGGACAGCATGGTGTCCCGTGCCCACCATGCCTGTCCTGAGCATGTCGAAGTGGTCGGGCACAGCCCGACCTACATATTAACTTTGGCTCATTTTGTTG
>CAIZNF010000274.1 GCA_903934275.1 uncultured Nitrosomonadales bacterium | reverse complement strand
TTGAATTTATCAGACAAGTCGGGCTTCCGCTTCGCAGCGGGCTGCGCTCGGGATATTGTGATATTTCAAGGGGACAATATGGGCAAGTTACCAAAGCGGATTGCTATCAGGAAAGAGCCACGGCACCTTTTGGAGCTCGCTGCCAGGTTGATAGCAATGGGGATTGGAAGTGTTGGAGTGTCAGGCAAAATCAACAAACTGATTACAAAAATGGCATAGATTACATATATAAAAGGGGTTCTGGTGGTTTAGATGCCATGAAATCCTTTATGGGTACAAATTAAATCCAGGTGTCCTCGATTATTGACCTGGCGAAGTACACACCCATGTGCTGGTGGGATCTGACGATCGATATGAGAACTGCGTATCATCTTGCAACAAAGCCTTCCCGAACAAGCCAGGCAAGAAAACGAATGATTTGGATTCCTGCTTATCCGGCTGTGAAACCCTCAAAGCTGCGCCCCAGCAAAGCTGAGATTGATGAATGTGAATAATCGCCATGGCGCGGTCGCGGCAGGATTGGCCCTATCAGAATAAGGAGAATTTAGATGGAAAACCGTACCAATCATAAAAGCAGAATTGTCGCGGCATCCTTGCTGCAGGTTCGGACGAATATCAGGGCTGGTAAAGATTGTGGTTGTCGGAAACAAGAGAATGGCTCATACCTCTGCTCGAAAGATTGGAATGCTTATTCACTTGAGATTGTCTCAATCACGCATGACGGGTTTGATGAATGGCAGGGGACATGCACTGCGGACGACCCGTACGGGCAACATGGGGTAAAGGGCTGGGGATGAACCTCCTGAAATTCAGGAGTAAAAATCCCTTTGTTTCAACCTGGTTATCCTAAACCCCAGTAACCTTGCTCAGGCAAAAAATAAACATTTCTTTCACCCGTATGTCCACGGCCAGGCTGCGCGCTGGATCATAACACGGTTCGCCATCAAGATCACACAAGGAGAGCTTCCAATGCATACCAAAACAGGACTCCACATTGGCGGTGAAAATACCACTGATTTCCTTCCAGAGGGTAGCTATAGGGATTCTTGCATTAGCATGAATTATTCACAATCGAGTGGTTACCTGTGGGCCAAATGTCCATTTTCGGAGATACATAAAAATAAGGATTGTATAAAATACAAAAAATTTAACGATACCAGCTTAAGGCTCCCGGCCGGCTACACCGGCGACATCTCAAATTGCAACGGTATTTTAAAGCCAGGCAAGTGCTAACAAGATCGATGCCACTAAAACCAATCAGCGTTAAAACAGTTTTCTCACTTCAAGCTCGTTATTACCTCGAATGAATATTCTCTCTTCCAAGAACTCGCCCCAAAACCGCCCTTCCCGTCACGCTTACGTCACGGCCAGGGTGTACGATAACAGCAGTGAACTTCGCTGGCAAGTGGCTAACTCAGGCAGGTGGAATACTGCAACCGGATGGATGAAAGCCTCGCTGTCAATTCAACTGCTGGCAAATGTAGAAATTGGACTTTCCTTT
>CAIZNF010000273.1 GCA_903934275.1 uncultured Nitrosomonadales bacterium | reverse complement strand
TGGTCGGGAGTTCGAATCTCCCACGTCCTACCAATAAAATCAAGCACTTAGAGCAGAAATGCCTAAGTGGTTTTCTTTTTTATGCGCGGAATAGGCGCAAAGAATTTTTCATCGTAGGCGCAAAGGTTCTTTTATCACCGTACCGCCGTCAACTTTTCCGCTTTGTTGCGGTAGTGCTTTGCAGTCAGAGCCTGGCTGGAGTGCTGTAGCAGTTTGGAGGCATCCGCCATGTTTCCTGCTAAATCAGCGGCACGGCTTCGCATGTCGCGCAGGTACATCGCACGGATGGTCTTGGCAAATTCCGTGTTACCCGTCAGATCGGCCTTCGTTGCTGCATTGTCTCTGGCTGAGTCCCAGCGCTTCCTGAGCATGGTGTAACTCACCTGATGCCCGGTTTCGGTGCAGAGTAGCATTACGCAATAGGACTTCATTGACTCACGGCGACGCACCAATTCTGTCAGCACAGGCGAAGCCGATAATTCAAACTCAACGGCTTTTCCCGTTTTGCTGGGCTTGTGCCGTATCACGCCATTGACTGGCATTCTGATTGTGCGAGCATCGGTCAGACGCATTCCTGTCGCTGTGGCAATGTCCATACAGTCGCGCAGAACCTGATCGCCTTCGGCATAGACGGAATTGAATAGTGCGTCGGTGACTTCAAACGTCCTGGCGATTTCCTGATTTTTCCAGTTCTTAACACCGGTTGCGGGCCATACGCAGCGGGTCATCCCCCATAAAATGGCCTTTCCCCAGATCACGGATAAAAGCGCAAGCTCCCGGTTTCCTTGTGTTTTGGCTGTGCGCCGGTCGAGATATTCGCGCAGTATGGGCAGTGTTATGGCGTCCCAAGTCATCTGGCCGAAAACAGGGGCAATCTTGGTCATGTTTTGCGCATAGTTGCGCTTGGTGACCGCGCTGGTGTATTTTGGTAGTTCGACATCGCGCCACTTGTCAAACGCCTCTTGAAGCCGCCCGATGGTGCGTGGTTTGTGATTGTGCAACTCGTCCCATTTTTTGAGCGCTGCTGCATGGTCGGTGCCCAAGCGTATGTCGGGCTTGCCTTCGGGGCGCATATCGTAAGCGAAATAAACGTAGCATTGGCCGCCTATGCCCTTATAAATCTTGGTCCTCAGGCGCGGATACTTGGTGATCTTGGGCATGGTGGTTTTCTCCTTATGCCACGGCCGCCCAATTCGGCACGGTGTTGGTGGTTGCGCTGCGACCTTCAATGCGTGCTTGCACATGCACACGGCTGACGATAACGCGCTTGTTATCGACCATCATGTGGTGTATCCCGTGGTCTTTTAACCAAGCAGCTTGCTTAATTGCTTGAACGTAGCCCGTCAGGCTGTGAAGCTCTGCGGTTGACAGGTATTCGTTCATGCCAATATCCCCTTTATCGCCCGTGGCGTATAGTTCCTCACGTAGCACGGCTCAGGCATGTATACCTCATACTCGCTTTTGGCAATCGTTATCTTTGTTCTACCCGTTATGCTCACTGTCGGTGCCTTGAAATCCACCCGTGCGGGGATGATGCAAGTCCG
>CAIZNF010000272.1 GCA_903934275.1 uncultured Nitrosomonadales bacterium | reverse complement strand
TGGGTCAATTTTCGGTCAGCAACAACAACAAGGGACAATTGCATATTTACTTCGGAATAAACAGCGCTCACCGAGGCCGGTGCAGTCATTTGCAAACGACCGCCAGGCGACGAGGCACAAGCACCGAGCACCATACTGGCAATTGCAATAGAACATACACGGATAGCACGAGTAATGATAAGTTTTCCCCAAAAAAATCAAAGCGCAGGTTGGACGTGTTCCGTTAAATAAGGTTCACTCAGTTTTCGTCTTCATAAATAAAAAGTTGTAACAACCGATAAACAGTGTCCCTTAGCTGAAGTTTGCAACCAAATGATATACGCTAAACCAAATCTGAATTAGTGCATATTATCCAATCAGCCACCTGACATCCTGACAGACTGATTTCAAGAGTAAAATCACGCTGCTGAAACTTAGGCAGACGGAGTTGCAATGCAAGCTACTCAGATGCCGGAACAGCTCATCGCATTTGTGAATGACCCTATTTTTCAACTGGCAGAAACATCATGAACGTATCGCAAGAACAACTGGAACCAGGGCAATTTATCCCCTTCATTTACCACCACAATATGCTTGCAGACCAGGTGCGCATGAATGCTTTTCGGGAAGCCATCGCACTTGCCGTTCCGCAGGGTTCACGGGTGCTGGAACTGGGCGGTGGCACTGGAGTATTGTCTTTTTTTGCAGCACAACAGGCGGAGAAAGTATGGTGCGTGGAGCGTAACCCTGAGCTGGTACAGGCGGCGCGCCGCATCCTGGCCCTGAACCCCGGCGGCGAGCGAGTGGAAGTGATTGAGGCCGATGCTTTCGACTACCTGCCTCCCGATCCAGTGGATGTGGTAATTTGCGAAATGCTGCATGTAGGCATGTTGCGCGAGAAGCAGGTTCCAGTAATCGAATCGTTCAAACAACGCTATCTGGAAAAGTTTGGCGGACGACTGCCGCGCTTTGTACCAGAAGCCTTCATTCAAGCCGTGCAACCTGTGCAACAATCCTTCGATTTCGGTGGCTATTACGCCCCCATTCCGTTACTTCAGGATTCATCCTCACAACAACCGCGCACCATTGAACTGGGTGATCCAATGATCTACCAATTAGACTCTTATGATAATTTTTTACCTATGAATTATGCGTGGCAAGGCGAGCTTGCTATCGAAAAAAGCGGCCAACTCAACGCCCTACGCTTCATCACTAAAAACGTATTGGCCATTATTGAGACAGAAAATCGCAGCATCGACTGGTTCAGTCAATATCTGATTGTGCCACTGGACGAGCCGCTGATGTTGCATTCCGGTCAACGAGTAATAGCCTCTTTCACCTATCAGCCAGGCGAATCTATCGCGGCACTCAAACCATCCGTAACGCTTGCCTGTTAATCACGGTGTGTTTGCCGATAAAATCGCTCTATATCTCCGGTTAACCTAACGGGCATGGCGAGTACCACCCCTGATAATAAAATTCGCCATGCCCGCTTTCTCATCACCAATCTGAGAAGATGCAAACGAATCACTACGCGAGTTTCGTTAGACAGGTATAATGCACGCCACCCTGCACCAAACCAATCAGTGTAGCGGTCTCTTTATTCACTCCCGATCTCTTCGATCTCTTAATTCGTCTGCCTCGATTGGTGTCGCTCAAATTGGGCGGCAGGCCGTCGCAGGAGCCAAAATTTTGTCAAATACTGCTATCCCGTTGTCCAATGAAATTTCTTTCGCCGATCTGAATCTGGCTCAACCCCTGATGCATGCGATTACCGATGCGGGCTACACGCGCCCTACCCCGGTGCAAGCGCAGGCGATCCCACTGGTGCTAGCTGGTGGCGACCTGCTGGCCGGCGCGCAGACCGGCACCGGCAAAACCGCCGGTTTCACGCTGCCGATCCTGCATCTGCTCACCGCAAAACCCGTTATAAACCAGCGCGCCGGAAGGCCTCGCTGTTTGATTCTCGTCCCAACCCGCGAACTCGCCGCGCAAGTCGAGGAATCAGTGCAGACCTACGGCAAATATCTGCCGCTAAAATCGATGGTGATGTTCGGCGGCGTCAACATTAACCCGCAGATCAAAGCACTGCGCGGGCAGATGGACATCCTCGTCGCTACGCCCGGACGTCTGCTCGACCATGTCGGGCAGAAGACCCTCGATTTGTCCGGTGTCGAAATTCTGGTGCTGGACGAAGCCGACCGAATGCTGGACATGGGCTTCATCCGCGACATCAAAAAAATCCTCGCGCTGCTGCCCAAACAGCGCCAGAACCTGCTGTTCTCGGCAACCTTCTCCGATGAGATCAAGACCCTTGCCGACGGCCTATTGCACAACCCCGGCTATGTCGAAGTGGCGCGGCGCAATTCCACAGTGGAACTGATCGAACAAAGCGTCCATCTCGTACCGCAGAAACTGAAGAGTTACCTGCTCGCCCACCTGATCAAGCACCACGACTGGAAGCAGGTACTGGTGTTTACCCGCACCAAGCACGGCGCGAACCGGCTTGCCGAGAAGCTGAATATGGACGGTATTTCCGCCGCCGCGATCCACGGCAACAAGAGCCAACCGGCGCGCACCAAGGCGCTTGCGCAATTCAAGGACGGCACAATGCCAGTGCTAGTCGCCACTGACATCGCCGCACGCGGACTGGATATCGACATGCTGCCACATGTAGTTAATTTTGAATTGCCGAACATACCGGAAGATTACGTACACCGCATCGGGCGCACCGGGCGCGCGGGCAGCAGCGGCGCGGCGATCTCGCTAGTGGACAGCGAAGAATTATCGTATCTCAAGAGCATCGAGCGGCTGATCAAGCGCGAGATTCCCAAAGTAGTGGTGGATAGCTTTGTTCCGCCCGCCAACCTCCCCGCCGAGGCCCCGCGCCCGCCACGCCAACCTCATGGACAACGTCGCCATAGCCACACAACCGCAAGTGCCCCGCGCCCGGCGGGTACAACAAACCGCAACCAACCATCGCGTGAAGGCCAAGGCCAAAAACCGCGTAGCCAACAGCCGCGCAATTCACAACAACGCAACGGCCCGCAACCGGTCAAACCACGCCCGATACAAACAACTGCCGATCAACAACATCTATCCGAAGCAGCGCGACATCAATCTATGCCGCAACCTGCTTTGTTTTCACCCAAATCGGGGCGGCGCGGCAAGTAATTTTTATGGCCAAAATAAACCCAGCTTGGGCACTACCGGCAACTTAACGCTTCAGCGCCGCCATATTCTGTGCTTCAGTGATTTGCTCTGGTGTCATGTGCCCAATTACTATTTTAAGATTTTTTTGTGCGTCACCATTACCTTTATTTGCCGCACTATCAAACCAAATGTACGCCAGAATATAATTTTGCGTTACGCCCCGCCCGCTGTAATACATCAAACCAAGGTTGGATTGCGCTTTTGCGTTTCCTTGATCTGCGGCCAAACGATACCACTTCGCGGCTTCCTGATAATCTTGAGTTACGCCTTGCCCTTCGTCATACATCAAACCAAGACTAAATTCTGCGCCCGGATTCCGTTGATCCGCAGCCAAGCGAAGCCATTTTACGGCCTCCTGCTGATTTTGAATTACACCCTGCCCCACGCCATACATCACGCCAAGGCTAAATTGCGCGCATGAATTTCCTTGGATGGCTGCCAAGCGGACTAGTCTAGCGGCCTGCGCATAATCCCCTTTTTTATATGCCGCAATCCCATCATCAAATAAATCGGCCTTGGCGACACCACAGGGCAGCACCAACATCATTGCCAAACAGGATAACCATTTATTCATCTTCATTGGCTACCCAAAGTACAAAGAGGCTGTTCCAACCCTGATTTTGTTGGCTCCGCACTATTTGTTATGGCATTTGTAGTGCTTGCCGGGAGGGTAGATTTGGCAACCGATTCGAGCATATCGATGAAGAGCGGGGTTACGATTGCGCTCGCCTTTTCAACATTGGGGTGCGGATAAAGAATTTGCATATATCGTGGATGCAACATGGAAATCTCTGTCTTGCCTTTGTTCTTGTATACGCCAAAATTTCCGCAAGGAAGTATGGCGCTCAAATGCAAACCAAGCGGCCAAAGCAACACACCCACTTCCGGGATACAAACTTTTACAAAAATCACTTCACCCTGCACAGGCTTAACTTTATTAGCGCCCATGTATGCCCACTTCTTTCCCTCCGCATAAGTTTTGATCGTATCTGCGACCTCATCAGGCGATTTTGCGGAAGAACGCACAAGAATCATATCTTCCTCCGCCAGTGCATACGAACTGGTAAAAATGAAAACTGAAGCTAGCAGCCTGTCTGACTTCCTCGAATAAAAAACGCCAAAAAAACCAACAAATTACC
>CAIZNF010000271.1 GCA_903934275.1 uncultured Nitrosomonadales bacterium | reverse complement strand
GGGAAACAAGAAAACGCCAATCGATTTGTACCCGCGAAAATCTCTTGCCCCGTGCGCAAAAGAATCATTATTCCGGCCACATAACCTTATATAACTTATATAAAAAGGATACCAACATGAAAACCTCACAACTATTTATAGGCCTGCTTGCGATGCTCGTTGCACCATTGGCCAGCGCGCACCATCAAGGTTACGCGGTAGATTCCAGTGGAAATGTCGTAAAAAACAACTATAACGAATGCTGGCATACCAGCTCATGGACTCCAGCCATGGCGATTGAAGAATGTGACCCGGGTTTGGTGAAAAAACCTGTTGTTGTTGCAGCACCTAAACCAGCCCCTGCACCGGCACCGGCTCCAAAAGAATCATGGAAGACTGTTGTGTCGGAAAAAGTGATGACCATTGAAGGCACCAATTTTGATACCAACTCCGCTAACCTGAAACCGGCTGCTGATAAAAAACTGGGTGAGGTGGTCGATTTTGCTGCCCAGTATAAAGACTCAAGCTTGGCTGTTACCGGTTATACCGATAGTCGTGGTTCGGACAAACTAAACCAAAAACTTTCCGCAAAACGCGCTGAATCGGTGAAGGCATACTTGGTTAAGAAAGGCGTTGCGGCTGAACGCATTACCACCAAGGGCGAAGGCGCGGCTAATCCCGTTGGCGACAACGCAACCAAAGAAGGTCGTGCCAAAAACCGCCGTGTTGAAATTCGCTCAACGGTCAGGGAAGAGACAAAAATACGTGTAGTTCAGTAAAATTTTCCTCCATCATGCAAAGCGGGCTGTCACCAGCCCGCTTTTTTGTTGCCCAGTTTATGCGGCATTCTTCTGGTCAAATATCAATAGGCCGTCAAATTGGCACCATCTAGATTCAGTGAATGACGCCAGAACTGGTCTTCACGGTCAAACAGCCGATAAGTGCCGCGCGGCCCCCAACTGCCTGCCGGATAAGTATTGATGAAGTCGCGTTCCATCGCCCATACCTTGAGAACGGGGTCCACCACGCGCCACGCAGCTTCCACTTCGTCGATACGCAGGAACAGTGAAGGGTCGCCCTGCATTACGTCCAGCAATAGACCGGCATAAGCATCGAAATCCACGTCGGTATCTTTGCGGTAAGTGGCATCCAGACTAATGGCACGAGTGTGTAAATCCAGCCCCGGCACCTTGACCTGCAATTCCATTTTCATGCAATCGTCGGGCTGGATACCCAGCATGATCCAGTTCGGTTGCGGTGGCCCCTGGCGCGTTTTGCGCAGCAAATCCTGCGGCGGATTCTTGAAGCGGATGCAAATTGCCGAGCTGCCCTCCGCCATGCGTTTGCCGGTGCGCAGATAGAACGGTACACCCGCCCAGCGCCAGTTGTCGATGAATAACTTCAGTGCCGCATAAGTTTCCGTGGTGCTGTCCGATGCCACACCACTCTCATCCAGATAACCGGGAACTGTCTGCCCATCAATGGTGCCGCCACTGTACTGTGCGCGGAACGCATGGGCATGCACCGAATTCTGCGTGATTGGCCGTACCGCTTTTAACACTTTCACTTTTTCGTCACGCAAATGTTCGGCGGCTATGGTCAATGGTGGCTCCATCGCCACCAAAGCCAACAACTGCAACAAGTGGCTCTGGATCATGTCGCGCAACGCACCGGCTCCCTCGTAGTAACCGGCCCGCCCTCCTACACCCAAAGTCTCGGATTGGGTGATTTGCACATGGTCGATGTAATGATGGTTCCACAGCGGCTCCAACAGCAGGTTGGCGAAGCGGAATACCATCACATTCTGCACCGTACCTTTGCCGAGATAATGGTCAATACGGTAAATCTGCGGCTCGTTCAAATGTTTGTACAGGCTCCCTTGCAGAGTCTGCGCGCTCAACAAGTCGTAACCAAACGGTTTCTCGATCACCACCCGACGCCAGCCGTGTTTCTGTTTGAGCAAATTTACGTTGCCCAATTTTTCAACGATATCCGGAAATGCGGCGGGGCTAACCGACATGTAGAACACCATGTTGGGAGGGAAAGTGCCATTCACTTCCAGTAACTGCTGCAAACGCGGGTAGGCGGCATCATCACCGGGCGGAATGGCGTGGTAGTGCATCCGGGCGTTAAAACGTTCCAGCGCCGTTTTATCTATGCCTTTCGGATAGATCGGCTGCAACATTTTGACCACCTCTTCGATCCATTCCTCGCGCTGCCTCAGCTCAATGCTACAGCCGAGTATGACCACATCCGCCGGCAACCGATTGGCTAACTCAAGGCGAAATAACGATGGAATCAATTTGAGCCGACTCAGGTTACCGGCCACACCGAATATCACCAGCGTACAGGGTTCGAAGGTTTTCATTTTCGGGGCATCCTATCCGTTTGTATGCTTGACGGTATGTCCGCCGAATGCATTGCGCATGGTGGACAACAAACGATAGCCATAACCGGTTCCGTCCTGGCTGGTAAAGCGCATCTGCAACGCCAGCGTCAGCACCGGTGCGGCGACACCTTGATCGATTGCCTCAATCACCGTCCAGCGCCCTTCTCCCGAATCCGGCACATAAGGTGCTATCGTCGTCAGTGTCTGGTCGTGCTTCAGCGCTTCTGCAGTGAGATCGAGCAACCAGCTGCGCACCACCGAACTGTGCCGCCACAACTCGGTAATCTGCGCCAGATCCAACGCAAATTCCTTCTTGCCGCGCAACAACTCCAGCCCTTCGGCAAAAGACTGCATCATGCCGTACTCGATGCCATTGTGGATCATCTTGGTGAAGTGTCCCGCGCCGACCGGTCCAACATGCGCCCAGCCGCGATCCGCAGTAGGAGCCAAAGCTTGCAGGATCGGTGTCATGGTTTTTGCCACTTCGGGAGTCGCCCCCACCATCAGGCAATACCCGTTCTCCAGCCCCCATATACCGCCGGAAGTGCCGGAATCCATGAAGCCGATGCCCTGCTCCGCCAGCCATGCGCCGCGCCGTTGACTGTCGTGATAATTTGAATTGCCGCCATCCACGATAATGTCGCCTTTGGACAGCATCGGCATCAGCGCGCGAAGCTGCTGCTCAGTTGGATCACCGCTCGGCAGCATCAGCCATACCACACGCGGGCTAGGCAACTTTGCCACAGCATCGGCCACCGATGATGCGGCAATCATACCCTCCTCCGAGGCAAGCTGCGCGACCACTTCCGCCGCGCGGTCGTAACCCACCACCTCAATACCGCCCCGGCGCAGCCTGCGCACCATATTGCCACCCATCTTGCCCAATCCTATCATCGCCATTCGCATAAAATTCTCCTTGAGAAAACAATTGAATTACATATCAAGCCCAGAAACTTCGGTTGAATCATGTAGGGGCACGATTCATTGCGCGATAGTCGCAAAATTAATTACTCGATTAATCAATCTACTACGGCAACAACTTTACTTAAAGCATGAACCATGTCAAAGGCGCAAAAGTCAGGTAATACGCCAACCTTCACCGCAACACAAAGGTTCGACCGCATCATAACGTATTGCCGTGTATACAGATTATATGCTCGGCGGATAAGTTTAAAGTAAAAAATTTGCACAGAATGCGCCCAACCTTATTTTGATTCAAGAAAAAAATGCGTCACGCAGCTTGCCCTCATACTGGGTAGGCTCCCTGCGGCCAATAAATCACCCCGCTACAAAGCCTCAATCTGCCGCCCTTGCCGGCGGATAGCCAAACTTTTTCTTGAAGGCGATGGTGAAGTGATTGACATGCGAGTAGCTCAGCCGCGCCGAACTCATTTTGATCTCCAGATTGCCCTCCAGTATGGCGGCATGTGATTCGTTGAGGCAGTGGTCGGTGATAAAGGCAAATATCGTCTGTCCATATTCCCACGCAAACGAGTCATTCAGCCAGCGTGCCGACATGCCGTAGCGCACGGCCAGCTCGTTTCAAGTGAATACCCATTTGGGTTTAAAATACGTTCTCAGGAAAAGAAACGCTGACGTGCATTGCCTGGAATGTCCATTCCCGTCGATTGTGCGCGTTGCAGGAGTTCCCAGTAATAGCGGTAGGAGGCGCGATCATGCAGCTTGCCTTCATGCTGGATAGGCCCCCAGGCCGCATCCTGGGCGGCGACTAGCAGAATAGCTGCTTCATCGACCTCGGCAAAATCCGGGCGCATGGCTTCAACGATAGGCTGTATCTGGTTCGGGTGAATGCTCCACATACGCAGGAAGCCGAACTCCAGCCTGGCGCGGCGGGCATCATCTCTCACCACAGTTACATCACGTATTTCTGTGGTGACGTTGTGGCTGGGCACGATGCCATTGCCCAGTGCGGCAGCGGCGATTTCACATTTGGCGCGCGCGACCAATGCATGGCTGAACTGGCCGGGCGAGCGCATCGCGGTTGCGGGAATGGCTCCGTGATGCTCGGAAACAAAGTCCATCAAGCCGAAATCGAGGGTCTCGACATGGGGCAAGCAGGCAATTTCCCACACCTCGTGCAGCGCGCCGGGTGTCTCGATCAGCACGTGGACTGGAATTTCGCGGGCAATGCCGTAGCAGCTCCTCAGCTCATCAAGCGCGGTGATCTGCGTCACTACATCTTTGGCGTTCTCCGGCTTGGGCAATACAATGTAAGCCACGCCCTGCCCTGCCCTGCTGATAACGATCTCCAGCTCATCGCGCCAAACCGGATGCCTGACATCATGGATGCGGACACCGATACGGCCAAAACGATTCTCACCGGACAAAATCATCCCAGCGATCATATCCGCATGTTCCCGCTCCTTACCTGCGGGTGCGCCATCCTCACAGTCGGCGGTGATATCGAAAATAGGCCGCTCACCGACCGATAATTCGGATTGAATCTGGAGTGCCTTTTTCAGCAGCTTCTCGTTTCCGGCAAAATGCTCGCAAGCTGCAAGCATGGGGAATGGACGGCTGCCCGCGTAGAGTACGTTGGATGGGTGGAGGTTATTTTTCATTTTAATTGCGCTTTAACGCGTTACTGTAGCTTCCTTGCGGTACGCTTATTTGTTCCCGGTTGTTGCGGGCGGTTTCAGTGGCGCTTGGCGCACAACAAATGGTGTGCCGGTTTGCTCGGCCAGTTGCCGAGCTTTTTCCGATGCGCGCAGCAACGCTTGTGGAGCCTTCTGAAGCACGGAGTTTTTTAGATGTGAAACAGGTGCTTTTGTACTCATTATCCTTCCTCCAGTAATATGGGCGGTGCGCTGGAATTATCGTACAGTTGCCAGTCGTTTACCAAGAGTTTGTAGCGATCTAAATTGCTTCTGCCTGCTACAAAGCGCCGTCGCACAACATTTTCCGGTACATCATGGCCACCTTGCTCAACACGGGCGGCAACGCGTGCCAGCGCCATCTCGATATCGGGCAAAGCAAGAAAAATTAGTTCTACCGAGTAACCATCCGCACGCCATGCCGGAATCATCTGCGCATAGGTCAGGCCGGAAAGCGTTGTCTCGAAGGCAAAACTCTCGCCGCGCCGGGTGTGCTCCGTGATGGCTTCCAGCATCAACCTTCCGGCCTTGAAAGCGGCCAGTTCCGGTGCAAAAGGCGAAAGCCCAGCGGCTATCAGGTCGGCGTTCACGAAGTTCGGGCAGTGCGCCTCGTTCGGCAGGAACTCGCGCGCGAAAGTGGTTTTGCCCGCGCCGTTCGGCCCGGCGATGATGACGATGCGTTTGTCGGTCATGGCGAGCTCACGCCTTCTACCAGCGCGATCTCTTCATCGGTCAGGCCATACAGCGCGTACACCAACTGGTCGATCTGTTTATCGGTCGCGTCGATCTGGCGTTGCAGCAGGTTGGCGTCCTGCGGGGTTTTCGCGGCGGCGAGCTGCTGGTGCAGGGCGAGCATTTTTTCGACAAGTTTTACAATATCGTCGTGAGCGGCGTGGTCGTTTTTATTCTTTGGGTTTATTACCCGAATAGGCACTTTTTCCATGTACTGGTAGATGAGCCGATAGCGATATTCACCAGCGCGCACACCGAACGGAATGCTGATGTGGCTGATGGCGAACCAACACAGGCGGCTATTGAGGATGCCGAGAAGATAGCGGTCGTCGGTGC
>CAIZNF010000270.1 GCA_903934275.1 uncultured Nitrosomonadales bacterium | reverse complement strand
CATCTCTGTAATGAAAAACGGCGTCAGTAAAAAACTGATGCCGTTTTGCTTGGGATTATTTGCCATAACAACCATGACCGAACGTAAGTATCAGGCCATTGAAATAGCTGACCACACTCAATTGTCTACTCTTGATCAATATCGATTTCATTCTGGAGCGCATTCAAATCCGCGGCTACTTTATGTTTCTCATGAAAGTTGATTCCATCGATGTCTTCATTCGTGCCATCGGAAAATCCATGGGCTTGCCGCAATGACCTCCGATGCCATACCAGCGTCTTTCGAGAAAAACTTCAGCGTTCATCTGTTTCATGCAACCCTGAATGCCCTGCAACAGGGACTTATCCTGCTGGATCCAGATGGGCGGATCATCTACTGGAACGACTGGATGAGCAAGATGTCCGGGCTTGCTGGCGAAGAAATTTTTGGGAAATACCTCGACCAGGTGTTTCCCCAACAGGCCGATGGTCGCCTCACGCAGGCCGTGCAGTGGGTGCTGAAAAACGGGCTGCCGTCGTTCCTTTCCCCCGCGCTCAACCGGCAGTGCCTTCCCTTGTTAAACGAAGGGCGGCGCATTGAGCAATCCATCCATGTGTCGCCTTTGGCTCTGCAGCTGGATCAGTCTTGCTTTTTGATTTGTATCAACGACGTTACCGCATCGGTGGAAAAAGAACGCGTGTTGCGCACCAAAGCGCAGCAACTCAAGGAATCCATCGCTATGCACGAGCGGGCCGAGGCCGAACTCCAGCTTGCCCACGATGCCGCCGACTCCGCCAGCCGCGCCAAGAGCGTCTTTCTCTCCAACATGAGCCACGAACTCAGGACACCGCTGAACGCGATTCTCGGTTTTTCCGACATACTGCGCCGCGACGCAAAGCTCTCCGAGTCCCAGCAGCAGACGCTGGCGATTATCCACAAAAGCGGCGATCACCTCCTTGCTCTCATCAATGATGCTCTGGACATCGCAAAGATTGAAGCTGGCAAGATGCGCATCGAGTCTCACCCTTTTCGCCTTATTGCTGCCATCGACGATGTCGTGGATATGATGGTTGAGCACGCTGGAAGCAAAGGCCTGATCATGTCCGTCGAACGCGCTGCCGACGTGCCGAAATGGACGGCAGGCGACTTCATACGCTTCAAGCAGATACTGCTTAACCTGCTGTCCAACGCCATAAAATTCACCGAGCGGGGGCAGGTAACGCTGAAAGTTACCTCCGAAGGTGAGCTGGTGTTTTTTCAGGTATCAGACACGGGTATCGGCATGACCGAGGTACAACTCGCACAGTTGTTCCAGGCCTTTGAACAGGGCGATAGTTCCATCACGCGAAAATACGGCGGCACAGGTTTAGGCCTCGCGATCAGCCGCAACCTCGCCCGTCTGATGGGGGGCGACATTATGGTGACAAGCCAGACAGGCGAGGGCAGCACTTTCAGTTTGTCCCTGCCGCTACCGCCCGTGACACCGGTTCTCAATGCTGAACCTGAAGACAGGGTGGACAAGCATCGTCTGGCTGGGCTGCGGGTGCTGGCGGCGGATGATGTCGATTTCAACTGCGTCATTCTGGAAGATATGTTGACCCACGAGGGGGCGCATGTCGTCATTGCCCATGATGGACGACAAGCCCTAGAGCGGCTTGAGGAGGCGGGTGTCAGTGCTTTCGACGTGGTGTTGATGGATGTGCAGATGCCCGTGATGGATGGACAGGAGGCCACCCGTCGCATACTCGCAATCGCACCGGGGCTACCGGTGATCGGTTTTACCGCACGCGCCATGAGCGAGGAGCTGGATAAGTGTCTCGCCGCCGGCATGGTCGATCATGTAACCAAGCCGGTCAATGTGGACACGCTTGTTGAGGCCATTCTCAGGCAGGTGCGCCCGGAAACTCAGTTGGCATCCACTGCCCCGGCGGCTGTTTCAGCCGATGCACAGAAAGGCTCTTTGCTTGCTGGCTGCAACGATCCCGAGATCATCGACCTTGGCATCCTGTCCAGCGAGGTGGGAGATGATCCAGCCAAGATCGACAAGTACGCCACGAGCTTCATCGAGTACGCACACGACACACTGATGGAGATGGATGCCGCTCTGGCATGCGAGGATATGCCCACCCTCGGTAGCCTCGCCCACCGTCTCAAGTCGGTAGCGTTTACAGTTGGCGCTATGCGTTTCGGTGAATTTTGTCAGGAACTGGAGCGCCTGAAGGACGATAACAATTTGGAAGCAGCCCGCGCCAAGGTCGATCAATTACATGCACTGTTTGAGCGGATAGAGCAACGAGTAAAACATCCTGTCAACGAGTAAAAACATCCTTTCATCAATGAAGTAATTATGTTACTTTCGCAAAAGTCATTTAAATTTTAAGGGGAAATTATGAGATTTGCGCTGGTTGTTATTTT
>CAIZNF010000269.1 GCA_903934275.1 uncultured Nitrosomonadales bacterium | reverse complement strand
GGTTATGAGGTGTGGATACCCTTTATCGGCGCGGCATTGACTATGATGCTGGGTTCCATCCCGCAACAGGATGTGTTCCAGCGCATGACTTCGGCGAAGGACGAAAAAACGGCGGTGCGCGGCACAGTGCTAGGGGGCGTGCTGTATTTTGCTTTTGCCTTCGTGCCGATGTTCCTGGCATATTCCGCCACGCTCATCGATCCCAAGGTGTTCGACGAACTGATCAAAACCGATGCGCAAATGGTGCTGCCCAACCTGATTCTACATTACACGCCGCTGGCCGCGCAGGTGTTGTTTTTCGGCGCGCTGTTGTCGGCGATCATGAGCACGGCTTCCGCTACCTTGCTGGCACCGTCGGTGATGTTCACCGAAAACATCCTCAAACATCTCGTGCTCAAACACATGAGCGACCGGCAAATGTTGCGCACGATGCGCCTCATCGTGCTGACTTTCGGCGGGTTTGTGCTGTGGTTCGCGATGCATTCTGAATTGAGCATTTTCAAGATGGTAGAGAATGCCTACAAGATCACGCTGGTCGGAGCCTTCGTGCCGCTGGCGTTCGGACTGTACTGGAAACGCGCCGACACTCAGGGTGCGCTACTTTCCATCGTTATGGGATTGGTTTCCTGGCTGCTGGTGGAGAATTTGTATGACGGCAATATCTGGCCTCCGCAACTGGTCGGGCTACTGATGAGTATTATCGGGATGCTGATCGGCTCTTTGTCACCAAACATGATGCAGCGCCGCCATGCATCTCATTCGAGGCAGCCATCGCTCTAACCTTGTTCACGGTGCGCTGGCACTCACTCCAATTTGCGTCACAAAATAATTTTGTAGGGCGCGCCCCACGTTATCCCCGTTCATATTGCGAATTTGAATCACATCCGCCCAACCTGTCATCTTATTGTCATCAATTCTTCATATCCTTGCAATTCTAAAATTGGAAGTAAAAATTAGACGATGAACGCGAAAATTCTGATTGTGGAAGATGAACCGGCAATTCAGGAATTGCTGGCATTTAACGTCACACAGGCCGGTTTTATGGCGTTATGTGCGGAAGACGCGGATAGTGCGTGGCAACAAATTCGCGATAATGTGCCGGACTTGATTTTGCTGGATTGGATGCTGCCGGGCATCAGCGGCGTGGTGCTGGCGAAACAGCTGCGTGCTGATGCGCACACCAAAGATATTCCGATTATCATGCTGACCGCGCGCGGTGAAGAGCGCGACAAGGTGCTGGGGCTGGAGTCGGGCGCGGATGATTATATTACCAAGCCATTTTCGCCGCGCGAATTGATGGCACGCGTCCGCGCCATATTGCGCCGCCATGCCCAGCAGATGCCGGACGAAACGGTGGTTGCGGGCGCGCTGGAGTTATCGCCCTCGACCCATCGTGTGACCGCAAAAGGCATGGCCGTTGAACTTGGGCCGACAGAGTTTCGCTTGCTGCATTTTTTTATGACTCATGCGGAACGGGTATACAGTCGCACGCAATTGCTCGATCAGGTATGGGGTACGCAGACGTTCGTAGAAGAACGCACGGTGGACGTGCATATTCGCCGCTTGCGTGTCGCACTGGAGCCGGTCGAAATGGATAACCTTGTACAGACGGTGCGAGGCAGCGGTTATCGCTTTTCCATAACTTAAAACACGTTCTTAGCAGGACGTTTTGAAAACTGGCAGGACATAATTCAAAGAAACGCGTAGGTTGGGGCAGAGCGCGGCGCGCCCAACGTTGACAACGATATCTTTGTTTGTTGGGCTCGCCGCGCTTTGCCCAGCCTACGGGAATACAACTTTACATTTTGGGCTCTGGCTCATCCAACTTGGAATGATACTTTGCCGGGAAGGTTTTTTTGCAGGATTTCTGGTTCAGATTAAGTGTACCCATCGTGCTCGGCACGCTGTTTGCGTTGTTGCTGTGGGGAGTATTTTCCGCCACGATTGCACAGTTGTTCATGCTGTTGGCGCTGCTGGTTGTGATGGCGCGCCATGCTTGGCAGCTCTACAAGCTGTTGCAATGGCTGCATGATGCGCGCATTGAAACCATCCCTGAAGCTGGCGGTATCTGGGGAGAAGTATTTTCCCGGTTGTACAAAATGGTCAAGCGACATAACCGCACCAAGCAGGATATGGTTGCCGAATTGCAGCATATCGAACAAGCCACTGCCGCGTTGCCGGAGGGTGTGGCAATCCTTAATGAAGTGAACCGCATCGAGTGGTGCAACCCGCTGGCACAGCAGTACTTCGACCTCGATTCTAAACGCGACTTTATGCAAGACATCACTTACCTGGTGCGCCAGCCGGAATTCATCGCATACCTTCATGAGTCAAATTTCAACGAACCGCTGGTGATGCGCCCGACGCGCCATGACGATATGGTGCTGTCCATCAAGCTCATTCCCTACGGTGAAAACAAGCGATTGATGATCAGTCGCGACATCACGCAACTGGAGCGTATCGAGGCCATGCGCCGCGACTTTGTCGCAAATGTTTCGCACGAACTGCGCACCCCGCTAACCGTGGTGAACGGCTACGTTGAAACTCTGCAAGACATGCCGGATCTTAGCCAGGATAATGCGCGGCGAGCCTTGCAACTGATGGCCGGGCAAACCAAGCGTATGGAAAATCTGGTTGCCGATTTACTCACTCTGTCGCATTTGGAAAATGACCGTAGCCCGCTACTTGAAGAGGTTGTGGATATGGACGTGCTGCTCAACGAAATTTACCATGAAGGAAAATTGCTGAGCGGCAAATCACATCCGTTGCGGCTGGAGCTGTTGAGCAACGCAAAATTACTCGGCAACCGCGAGGAATTGCGTAGCGCGTTCGGCAATTTGCTCAGCAATGCGATCCGCTATACACCGGAAGGCGGTGCAATTTTACTGCGCTGGGCAGAGCGCGACGGTCAGCCAGTGTTTGCAGTGCAAGACAGCGGCATCGGTATCTCGCCGCAGCACATCCCGCGCCTGACTGAACGCTTCTACCGTGTGGATCGCAGCCGCTCGCGCGAAACGGGTGGAACCGGCCTAGGTCTCGCAATCGTCAAGCATATCGCGATACGCCACCAAGCTAAACTTGAGATATTGAGCGAAGAGGGCAAGGGCAGCACCTTCGCGCTGGTGTTTCCCGATAAACGCGCACATGTCGACGAAATGTTGGCACCATAACTCAACTTGCGTAGTGCGCAAAGCGCAACGAACAGTGTAGGCCGGGCTATGCCCGACAGCTACATCTGGTGGGTAGGCCACTCTGCGTTATTGCACTATTGATCCTAAAACCGACAGTTAAAACCTGTAGGAGCGCGATTTATCGCGCGATAGCCCAGCAAATCAATCGCTCGATAAATCGAGCTCCTACAGCAACGGCTTCACCCAACAGGCGAGGGGAATCGAATACATAAAAGCCAAACATCATACGGGCTAACGCGTAACTATAAGGGGCTAACTGCTTTTTCTAGGTTGATAGAGCAATGGAATTCCACATTTTTAGTTTGGCGGATAACCCTCACAATGCATTCTTCTGAATCAACTCAATTTTGTATCCATCCGGGTCTTCGACAAACGCAATCACGGTGCTGCCGTGTTTCATCGGCCCCGCTTCCCGCGTTACCTTGCCACCGAGTTGTTTGATTTTTTCGCAAGCGGCATAGGCATCTTCGACTTCAACAGCAATGTGCCCGAAGGCGTTGCCGAGTTCGTATTTTGCCACTCCCCAATTGTGCGTCAGCTCGATTTCAGCGCTGTTGGTTTCATCGTCGAAGCCGACAAAGGCCAGAGTAAATTTTCCGTCCGGGTAGTCGGTGCGGCGCAGCAATTTCATGCCGAGTACGCCGGTATAGAAAGAGAGCGATTTTTCCAGATCGGCTACGCGTAGCATGGTATGTAGAATGCGCATCGGGGCTCCATTATTTTGAAATTATTTGACATATTCGACCGTTATAGCGTAGCGAATCATCGATGAATTTTTAATCAGCTACTGTACCCATCGGTTTCGCTGGGTATGCGGCCCTTTGCCCCGTATTCTCCGCGCTCACACGTTTTTTCCGTTCGGCGGGTAGCTGCTGCTGCGCCTCCAAAATACGGTTCGCTGCGGCATGACCACAGGCAAGGCGGTCACGCACTGACACTCCTCCTCTGTAATTAGCTTCGAGGTGAAGCCCGGGAGTATGTTGCAAGCGGGCCGTGATCTCTTGCATTCGCGCCTGATAGGCACCGTGATACACGGGTAGCGCATCCTGGAGCCGGTCAATGCGCACCATCTCTGGATCAGCTTTTAAATATAGCAGCGGACGCAATGTTTTGAGCGTTTCATCCACGATACGCCCATCGTCCCAGTCCGCCACCCACGGTGCGCGTGCGCCGCCGAGGTATGAAGTCAACAAAACTTTTTCCGGCGGTGCCCGATCCGGGAACAGGGTGCTCATCCACATATTACCCGTCAGAATTGCGCCCTCCCTTTTCGGCGCAAGGAATCCGGTACCATCCAGCGGATGCCCCACAGCATCGCGAGCCATTCCAGCGTGCATAACAGTCACACCGGAGTAACCGATGCCACGCAGTAATTCGGCTAGTTCACTGTCCACAGGCTTGACCAACGCCGCAGCAACAGGAGCCGGAGTTGCCACGATCACATGATACGCGGATATGGTGCGCTGTCCTTGCGGTGTCGTCGCCGTAGCTTGCCAGCCATCTCGCTCACGAACCAATTCTTCGGCAGTGTGGCCGGTGCGCAGATTGATCCCTGAAGTTTTGGCCAATGTTTCCACCAGCGTACTCATGCCGCCACGGAAGGAGAAAGTTTCGGTAGTGCTGGCCGTGCGCCTGCGCAATACGCGGTTAACCAGAATCCCTGCACCGATGCTGCCATAGCGCCGCTCCAATGCGACAAGACGCGGCAGGACGGCAGCGGCGCTGGCACAGTCCGCGTCCGCCGCCAGCATACCGGCAACAAATGGCTCTATGGCTTTTTCCAATACCTCACGGCCAAGTCGGCGGGTGATGAATTCGCTGACCGATTCGTCGGGCCGTCCGCCCGAAAAAATGAACGGTTCGGCCAGCAAGCGCAATTTGCCGCGCAGACTCCACAAGGGCGAAGACACCATCGCGCCAAGGCGCATGGGCAGCGCATTCAGGCTACCCTGTTGCAGCAGATAGCGACGTGCCTCGGCGGCAGGCAAACGGGTTGTCTTTGCCGATTCCAGCCCTGCCTCGCGCACCAACTCTGCAACTTCAGGGCGAAAATTCAATACCATGGATGCCGCACGTTCGGTGAGGTAGCCGTCCTGCCGGGTGCTCATGATTTTGCCGCCCGGTCGGTCATTTGCCTCCCATACCTCGACAGACAGGCCGCTACGCGCCAGCCACCAGGCAGAAGCCAGCCCCGAAATGCCGCCACCGATTATGAGTACGTCGACTTTATCCATCGTCATTCTGCTTGTTTGCCCTGAGCTGCACCTTCATCTTTTCGAGCAAATCCTGGCCCAGCAAATCGCCGGGTGTTTCTCGGGTCACTACAAAATTTCGGATGGCATCAAAACGCTTGTCGGCTTCAGGATTTTCCTTGAGGCGCGGCACGCGGTCACGCGCAATTTCGTATGCATCGAAGCTCAACTCTTGCATTCCGAAACCCTTCATGCGCTGCACCGCGCGCATCATCGCATTATTGCGGAAGCGCGTCAGATCGCCCGATGTGATGCGCTCAAGACCTTCCTTGCGCGCATTGAATTCAGCTGCCTTTTTGATGCCTGCGCGAATGAAATCCGGCGCGGACAACACGCGAGCCAGCGCATCTTCTTCCCATTCCACGCCGCCGGTCAGTTGTGCGATGGCTGCTTCGATATCGGCTTTTTCCACCATTGTGGTGCGCCTTTTTTTGCCAAATTGTTCCGCCGCGCTTTCCAGTGCGGGCGCGACGAACATACGTACCTGAGGTGGTTTTTCCGCAATAAAATCAGTGAGCGACTTTTCCGCCTCATCAGCCCACGGCAAACTGCGGCCTGGTTGTTGTTCCGATTCCAGCCTGTCCAAAAGTTTGATATTTACTTCCAGCCTGCCCTCGGAACGGGCGACATCCCCAGCAATCGCGCGCACCCCCTCCTGTAAAAAAGCGGGCATGGCTGCGAGACGTTCCTTCGCCTGTTCGCTCCAAGGCAAAGTGTTATCTGGTAGCTGCACTGCCAATGGTTGGGTTGCCACCTCTTGCATATTTGGCCGGGGCGGACCGTTGCCGCCAAAACGCTTTGCGGCCAAAGCGGCAAGATGCTCTTCCGTCACTACATTCAAACCCAGTCCAAGCGCATAACTTTCAGCACGGCTCCTGACCATCTTGCGCAGGAAGGAGGGTACCCGCGATAGGCGTTGTTCCGCTTCATTGCTCCAGGCAAGCTTCTTCGGCTGCGCAACCAACGGTTCGATGACGGCAGACCCATCCGGCACATGAATACACCAAGGGTCGGTATCCATCAAGCTGTCGCCCATGGCGAGAGGGCGCGCCCTGCATCCGCCGCACAATTTCTGGAATTCACAACTGCCGCACTTGCCTTGCAACTTAGGGTTACGCAGAGATTGAAAGGTGTGCGACTGACTCCAGATGTCCCAGAATTTGGTGTCACGGATATTGCCTTCTTCCTCTGGAATGTAAGGGCAGGCCGTAACGCCGCCTTCTGGCGTGATGCGACAATAGTGGATACCCGCCAGACAGCCGCCGCCCTCGTAGCCAGTGGCTCGTGTGAGCGTTGATGCGGGGTTGCGCTGGTAAGCGATGCGCTTGAAATGTGGCGCGCAACGGGCGCGGATCAGCATATCCCGGCTTTGCTCCTGTGCTGCCACCAGTTGGTTAAGCACGCGCTCATAGGTGAGGGGACTGATGTCCGACATGGATTCGCCGCGCCCGGTACACACCAGAAAAAACACGTTCAACACCCGCGCGCCCGTGGCACGGGTAAAGTCGATCATGGATGGCACTTCGTCGGCATTGGATTCGGTAACGGAGAAATGAACCTGGAAGGGCAAGTCATGGCGCTTGCAAGCCTCGATACCCTGCATGGTTTTTTCCCACGCGCCTGGGAGCCCGCGAAACACATCATGTTTTTCCGGATCGAGCGAATCGACACTGATGCCGACACCCATTGCCCCGGCGACCTTCAGCGACTGCACACGCCTGTCGGTGAGCGCCACACCATTCGTCC
Source organism: uncultured Nitrosomonadales bacterium (assembly GCA_903934275.1). Lineage (GTDB taxonomy): Bacteria > Pseudomonadota > Gammaproteobacteria > Burkholderiales > Gallionellaceae > Gallionella. The sequence goes on along the minus strand of CAIZNF010000269.1, from coordinate 2,392 downwards.
CCACCACCATCGCGAGGCCGCGTTTAGTGCCATGAGCCACCAACTCTTCCAAATCGCCGCGCATCAGCGGCTCGCCGCCGGTGAGCACGACCATGGTTTCAGTGCTGCGGCCCGCGATGTCATCCAGCAGACCAAGCACCTCTTCGGTAGTGAGTTCATTTTCGCCGCCATGTTTCATGGTTTCCGCATCCATATAGCAGTGGGCGCAGGCGAGGTTGCAGCGTTTAGTCAGGTTGATGGCGAGCAAAAATAAATTATTTGCATCGGCCGTGTAGGGTGCGTTCATTATCAGGCAGGGTCTGGGGGATTCTTTGTTTTTTTGCCGTAACCAAACGGGCAACCGCTCTGCGCCGGTTTGGAGTCCGGCGCGCTTTGCCCCTGCATGGTTTTTTCCATTTCGCCACGTGCAAATTTAAGGCCATTTTCCGCCACTTCCAGAGTGATTTCACGGTGGCTATTTTGTTGCGCAAAATTCTCGACACTAAGTTTGCATTTGTCGCGCATGAACCCTTCTGGCACGCGCATCAGGCGTGCCAGCGCGGCAGCCTGCCAATGAACATTAGCTGCTGGTGTTGGAAAATCGCCCTGTGTTTCAGCACCAAGAAACGACTGAAGATGTTTTGCTTCTACCGCATCACTTTTTTCCTGACGGGCTTTTTTCTCGGCGCGCATACTGAGGTTGCCACGCACCGCAAGGTCTGCGATGGTGAGCAAAAGAGCAACAGCCTCTTTAGACCAGCGCAAGGAATCTTCCGCCACAGGCTTGCGCTTCAACTCCCCTGCATCGTAGGCGGCAACAATTTCCCCCATAGCTTGTTCCGCATGGTTCGGCATAAGTTGTGCGGTCGCTTCTTCGACAATTTTTTGGGTGATGACGGTGTGACCATGTTCCTGCGCGTAGCGCATGATGGCCATGCGCGCCATATTGCGGACGAAGGAGGGCACGCGCTCCATCCTGGTTTCGGCTTCATGGGTCCAAGATGTGGTGATGCCGGACACGACATCGATTTCCGGCTGATACTCGCGCATACTGAGCAGAATGGCGCAGTCCACGTTTTCCAGCAGGTGCTCGCTATTGCCACCGATGTCGAGTTCATCGTCGGCATGGATGCCCAGTTTGCCGACGACCAGCAGCGCCGGATTGGTTTTCCTGACGTATTTTTCGATGGCATCGTGAGCTTTACCAGCCAGCAGTTCGGTCTCGATTTCGATGCCGAAATCTTCGGCAATTGAACGGGCAACAGCCAAATGTCCATCGTAGATTTTAGCCAACCCAGAGTCGATGATCTCTTCGTGCAACTTCTCCTGCTCCTTGAATTTGAATACCTTGCCCGCCTCTTCGGATAGCACCCCGGCGATACGGTTGAACGCGACATAGTGGTAGTAGGGATCAAACGCGGCAATAACCTTGACGGGAACTTGCCAGCGCTTGGCCAATGCCAGTGCGGTGAGCAAACCCCCATAAGCTTTGGGCGAGCCATCCACCGCGACAACAATGAGACTTTCCTTGATCGATCGACCGGCCTCCTTGATGACTAACGTATCAATGGTTGAACGCCGTACCACCCGCCTGCATACGCTGCCTACACGGCTTCCCTGTATGGCACCGAGGCCCAAAACTCCCATGACGAGCAGGTCATGTGCGCCCGAATTCGTTTCATGTGTGAGTGCATAGTAATTTTTGCCTTCCAGCGAACTACGCTTGAAATCAATACCAAGCCGGTCACATTCAGCGGCTGCCTGATCCAAATAGGAGTCAGTAATAATCGACAAGCCACGGGTAATCAGGTCATCATGCACATCCCGCTGGCGCTCCAACTCCTGCTCCTGCCTGAACTGTTCGGGCAAGCCGCCTTCCATCTGGCGGAAGCGCATATCATGCAGCTTGGCAGCATAGACATGGGTGCCGGTGATCACTGGGGTATCGGTTAATCCCGCCAATTCCGCTGCGGCCCGCATCGCGGCATTGGCATGGTCGGAGGAATCCAGCGCAACCAGAATGCGCTGATACAAGTGGGGGTCAAGTGATGGGTTCGGCTCTTCTGCAACAGCCAAAGAAACTTGAGACATCATGTGATGTACCTCTTTTACTATTAAACTTTAATAACATTTTCATCTTCATTCCAATTTCCTCTCGAATAAAAAGGGGAAACGTGAACGTGCTCGCTTGTTCCATACGTTGCAAGGGATTGATATTTCACCTAAACGGAATTTAAAAGAAAGGACGTGAGACTTTACATCTTCGCTACATCAAGCCGATATCTGTGTAAATTCGTGTTCATCCGTGACTAATTATCCTAGAAAAAGCAGTGGGCCCTTATATTTATGCGTTAACCCGTATGACGTTTGATCTTTATGCATCCGATACCCTTCACCTTTTGGGTGAAGCCGC
>CAIZNF010000268.1 GCA_903934275.1 uncultured Nitrosomonadales bacterium | reverse complement strand
AGGTTGGGCAAAGCGTAGCGTGCCCAACCTACGGGAAAAAATTTCCTATCTGGATGTGGCTCACCCAGCTTAGGCTTACCGCCGCATGGCTTTGAAAACCACTACCAGAAACATGATGCCCCCGACAACTGCTACCAGCCCGCCCAATCCCATCAATCCCATACCCGCCGTCTGCGCAAAGCCATGCAGTCCCTGTGCTGCTCCCGCAACTTTGCGTTGTACGCCGTATCCGCCGGACCACAGCAATCCGATAATATGGAGCAACTGCCCGGCACCGTATATGTAAGGCATCAACGTGGCCCACTTCAAGTCCGGCTCGCGGTAGCCGAGGCGCGGCAACAGATGAAAAGCCAGACCCATGAAGGCCAGGCTGATAGCCCCGCCTGTTCCATGATAGTGCGCGGTGATGATCGTATTGCTTTCCCCGATCATCAGGCTTATTCCTCCGCCGACGGCGAATAATACGATTGACGAAAGCAGTGCGGCACGCTGGGGACTGGTTATCGCTGAGCTTTTCCCTGCGCCGATCCCGTAAAGCACCGCCAAGCCGAGCGGTACCGGCGCGAAGGCTCCACCGACTTTCATCAACTGGGTGAACTGCACCATGTAATTACCCAGGTTGTCCCCGTTAAGCAGGTAGATGACCGGGACGTAGAATACTGGCAACAGTCCCAGTATGAGCAGGATTGTCGCTACTCTCGGAGTCAGAGGGATTTTTGCGCCGCAGGCATCGGCCAGCCATAGCCAACCGGCCAGCATTAACAGCGAATAGGTGAACTGCAGGACATGACCGCCGCCCCAGAACAGCAGGTCATAATATTGCGTACTTTCAAAGCCGTCCGGTGCTATGAGGGCATAAGACCAGCCAAAAGAAACCAACGCAAACACTGCGGTAATGGATGCCGCATAAAAACCGATGCGTATTGAACCTTCACCTTCCTGCCACAAGTTGGCCGCAGGTACCGCTATCAGGCTGCGCAACACCAGTACGGCCACGCCAATGGCAAAAATTATCAGCCCTGTGAAAAAGAAGGTGCTTTGAATGACCGGCACATAATTGCTCATCAATGGTTTGCCGGTAGCGATAAAGGGGGACAGGACAATCGCGGTGGATCCCACGGCGGCAAGCACCAGAGCCAACCAGCCAATGCCGATGTATTTGGACGATGAGTTCAGGCTCCACAACACTCCGGCGAACGCCATGAACCATAACAGCACCGACAAATCCACATGCACCACCAGCGCGGTGTGAAAAAAATCAACCCAAGGGAAAATATCCTGGATGTAAGGGGTGCGAGAAAGCACCAGGAGAATGGCAAACAGCCCGGCTCCCACCAACGATGCAATGCCGAGCCACAACCAGCCAGAAGCTAGTTTGCGGCTGGCTTCCGATGGCATGGAAAGCGAAAATCCATACCCGTCTTTACCTTCTGTTTTAACGCCTGTTTGCTGACATGCCGAATCCATTTATTGCCCTCACATAGTGTTTTTGTTTTTGAAAATAAATCCGCCAGTCGCGGCTTTGAAATCGATCACCAGGATACGCCCCGGTGCAAGAGTAAGTGTTTCCTCGTACACGTAGTTGAAATCAGACCCTGGATGATCTTTCAGGCGTGCCTTGAGGGTATGAACCCCAGCTTTTACCGGAATACGCCGATAAATATTGGAATTGCTGCTGTGCGCCAATCCGGTCGGCCTCAATACCTCGTGGTAGAGTTGCGTCCCGTCCATTTCCAGTTCAACTACCACATCGGCTCGCCCACGCGGGCACACCGTAGTTCCTCCTTTACGCTGGTAAGCAGGCAGCTTTGCGACTTCTTCCGGGGAGCGCTCGCGACATTCGCCCACATGCTGTCCAGCATGCCTCAGGCTCAGTTTTATCAGTGTTTCATCCGGTGGCAGGTGGGTGTACGCAGGATAAGTAGAAAAATAGCCGATTACACCCATAAACAAGGCAAAAAACAATCCCTGTCCGATGTATTGTAGTGGTTTATTAGTCATGCTTCGCCCCTTCAGAGGATACTGGCGCTTCCATAGCGGGCGCTATATGGCAAGCAACCGATATTTTATCAGCAAAATACTGATCTTCCGGCAGCCCCTTTGCCATAAATGGCGCACGACCCGCTTCGACCATCTCGGGCGAACCGCAGGCATATACCTGATAGTTGTTCAGCGTCTGATAATCTTGCAGTATGGCCTCGTGAACCAGACCGGTTCTGCCTTGCCAGCCGTGTTCCGGTTTAGGCTCGGAAAGGACTGGTATGAACTTGAAATTTTTATGTTCGCGCTGCCAATTTTCGGGCAATTTGGCAAGATAAAAATCCTCTGGGATTCTGGCACCCCAGTACAGCGTCATAGGGCGGTTTAACCCGATTTTAAGGGCATGTTCCACCATGCCTTTAACAGAGCCGAAGCCGCACCCTCCAGACATGAAGATGATAGGTTTGTCGCTTTCTTCATGCAGGAAGAAAGTCCCAAGCGGGCCTTCTGCTTGCAATATGTCACCGACTCTCATTTCGTTGAAAACATGGCCGGTAAATTTACCGCCTTTCACCAGACGGACGTGTAGTTGCAGGCAATCTGATTCATGGGGTGCATTGGCGATGGAATAACTGCGTTTGGTGCCATCATCCAGATGCACGGCAATGTACTGCCCAGCGACAAAATCCATCTGCTCATCGCCCTCGGGGCGCAATTCAAGCAGCATTACGTCCTGCGCCGCCCGCTCCATTTTTTGCACACAGAACTTCATGATCTTTACCGGGAAACGCCCTGATTCATTGACCTCGTGACATTCTACTTGCAAATCGGATAGCGGCTTGGCACAACAGAACAGGGCATTTCCCTGTTCTTTTTCCGCATCGGTAAGTGCGCTTTTTTGATAGATACCATAATCGACTGTGCCTCTCAATACCTTGCCCTTGCAGGCACCGCAGGCTCCATCACGGCAAACGTAGGGCAGGTTCAACCCATGACGCAGCGAGGCCTCAAGTATGGTCTCGCCATTTTTGGCCATCACTGTGTGTCCGGCGGGGGTTGTGGTGATCTCGTATTCACCTTTACCGCGCTTCGCTCCTCCCAGGAACGGTAGCAATAAAAAAAATCCGGTAACGCCGCCTATCAATATCCAAACATTGGCCGGACTCCAAGAATAGAGCAATGGATAGCTCCACAAGTAGAACCAGTCCAGATTCAAAACAAATGGCGCAGAGTCCAAGTCCGCGTGTCCTTGGCTTAGCGCCGGCTGGATCAGCGAAAGTGCAACCATGGACAGGATCAGCCAAATCGTAACAATTTTTGGCGGGGATGTCTTGGCTTGGGGCACGCGCTGTGTATGAATCCAGATAATGGCAAAAGCGCCCAGCGGAACACCGAGATGAATAAACGAAAGCAGCGAAAAAAAGCGATCATTTACACTGCCCTGCTCCAGAAAATTGCGCACCAGTGGGGCACTGAAAATCGGCAGGGCATCCAGCCATTCTGCGGTTGCCACAGCAGTGAATTGTGCCAGTTTATCCCAAGGCAGCCAGTAGCCATTTATGCCCTATCACTAACGATAGAAACATTGTCTGCAAGAAGTTGTGAACCCCACACAATTGGTGTTGTTCACATAATTGAACGAAATAGTTCCATTGGTTTCATTTTCTGTTATATTGGATATTGGTTGTGCTGTTTTTTGTCCTGCCCACGAAAGAGAATTAGGTGCTGTATCATCTGTAAACGACCTGTTTAGTGGATAGCCTGAGTATATCCCTCCTGGGAAAGGAGTTCCTTCGCTATCTAACTTTCCGTATTCGGTAACTACCTTACTAGGCCAATAGGCACAAATGGGATAAAGTCCT
>CAIZNF010000267.1 GCA_903934275.1 uncultured Nitrosomonadales bacterium | reverse complement strand
TAGTTGCGTAGTTGCGTAGGTTGGGCAAAGCGCAGCGTGCCCAACCTACGAAGATGCCATTCGGATGCACGGACAAATTAATGTTGGGCACGCTGCGCTTTGTCCAACCTACTGGAAGACAGCTTCCCATTTTTGGTTCCGGCTTGCCCGGCTTAGATGCAATGGCTTATTTGGGTTTATAACGACAATGGTTTCGTACGATACGATATTTCAGCCTATATTTCGTGCCTTGCTTGCAGCCCTCAGCACACCAGCCCGCCGCATTTCCTTTGCCATCACATTTTCCGCAATGGTACATGCCGCGATTCTGTGGCTGCCGCATATACAGTTGCCGCACGACAAGGTGCAGTTGCCACCACTCACCGCCAGGCTCGAACCCCTACCCAAACCGATAGCGCAACCCGCCGCAAAACCGGAACCGGCATATCCAACAACCAAGCCAGATGGCATCCCATCAATCGAACCGATAGCCAGCACTGCGGATACGATGGAGAAGATGGAAAAATCGACGGTAACCCACCAGTTTCCAAAACACTTAAAACTCACCTTTGTCGTTTTCAGGGGCGAAGATTTCTTCAGGGTTGGCGAGCTTAGCCACCAGCTTGATATCCACAAAAACAAATATACCCTGAAGGCAACCAGACAAACTACCGGGCTGACAGGCTTGCTGAATAACGATCAGTTTATCCAAACCAGCCGGGGAGAAATAAGTGAGCAGGGGCTGCTACCGGGTATTTTCAAGGAGGAAAAAATTACCGCTAGCGGCAAGCAGAGCCTGAAAGCCACTTTTGATTGGGCGGCGCAAAAACTGAGCTTTTCGCATGGTGGAGAAACTGCACTGCCCGCAGAGGCTCAAGATGTATTGAGTTTAATGTACCAGCTCTCGCAACTTCCCATGGATCGGGAAATTATTCCACTATCCATCAGCGATGGTAAGTCTCTCGAAAATTATGAGATTGAAATTGGCGGTGCAGAGGACATTGACACACCAACAGGGAAATTGCGCGCTCTACGTTTACGTAAATTACATACCCAAGGCGAGGCATATTTTGAAATCTGGCTGGGACTGGAATACCGCCTGCTGCCGGTGAAATTTCGCCAAGTTGGCGCTTCCGGTGAAGTGATCGAGGAGTTCGTGATTTCAGATATTCGCGCTACAGATGAATGAATAATTGTGCAAAGCCGTGTTTCGCTCATGCTGAACACCCCCCTTGTGAGGATCAACCCACTTCTAAAATTCGGCTGTTATTCCATTTCTCTGTCAATAGTGCGTAACGTTGTGCATGTTCTACCCGCCAGATATAGCTGTCTGGCGTAGCCCGACCTTACCGTGACTTGTGGGGTACCGATCGCGGCTGATACAACGGACTTGTCACACCGTGTTTTCGCGTAAATATTTGCGCGCTATAGCCTGATTGATGGGGATGAAAAAACAGGCATGGTGAGTTTCATTATCAGAGGCAGCACTCGCTATGCCTGTTAAGTTGGCGATTTTTAGATAAAGTTAACATGTTGTACATCCTGTTTAACCAGCCTATCGAGGTAACGGTTAACCTCGTCCATGCGGCAGTTAAGACGGCATTCTTGAATATCAAGCTCCTTTCGCACATAGTGGAAATTTTTACGCCGAAGCTCGCCTTCCCAAATATCGCGAAAAGACGATTCATTGATATTGCCGTAATCGAAACGAGGATCAAGCAGATAAGCACTGCAACCATACACCGCCCCAGTTGACATAATATATGCCCAGAAAGCAGGTGTGGCGAGACAGCGGCTATAGCGAAGTGCATTACCGTCATCGTGTTTCTTCATGGTATTTTCGCGATATACCACGCTAAAACGCTCTGTATTCAAAACTTCCAGTTGTGATCGTAGTTCTGCATAGTCCTGATAACCGAGATGCTGATAAAGGCGAGTCGTGCTGAAAGCGTGCTGCGAGTAGGGCTTGACCACCAGATAATCCAAACCGATCTCGTCGCGACAAATTCTGGCGAGTGTGGCCACCTCGGCAGCATTTTCGGGCAGCAGCAATATCTGTGCACCCAGCACACAGGGATAACCGCCATTGCGGCGCACCTCCACCATGCGCTTGAGGTTACGCACGACATGATCAAATTCACGCTCCTTGGTTTGGTGGATGCGGGCATAAGTTTCTGCCGTACCTGCATTGACCGATGCCTTGATCCATGACATCAGTGGCAAAGCGCGCTCGACAAATGCATCGGACAGGACGGAGGCATTTGTGGTCATGGCCGTATCGATGCCTGCTGCTGCTGCTGCCACCACCATACTGTCAATTTCCGTGTGCAGCATGGGTTCGCCTTCCCCGGCAAACATAACGCTTTTCACGCCTTGCTGCCCCATTTCCGCCAATGTACGCTCGATAGCTTCCAGCGACAAGCGGGCAGGCTTGTAGCCGATGTAATCGACGGCGCAAAAGGTGCAACGGTGATTGCATGCCCCCACCGGTGATATTTCAACATAGAGCGGATATATATTTTTTATCTTTTCCCAATCATCGCCCGCGTCAAGGAACTGTGCGACCCGCTGTGGGTGGTAGATGAGCTTGTGGCTGTCAATGGCGTAGCGATCAGACATAAAAATCGTCCTCAAAATGGGCCACAGAATTCCCTTTGCGGAACATCGTGTGGTGTGGATCTGAACAACCTGCTGACAAGTTCGGCATCTGGCACGTCGATATCGAGGTGAGCCACTATGGCGCGCGCAAGATGAAGAGAATCAGGATAGTAATCTTTGGTCAGATGGTGCGAGGTAGGAGCGGGAAAATCAGGTAGCGCCACCCGCAACGGCGGGCGGCGCAAAGAGTTGAATGCTGCTTCGGCAACGCCCGCGACCACTTCGCCAGCAACGCCACCAGTTTTCCATGCGGTGTCAGCCACGATTAGTACGCCAGTGCGATTGACTGACTCAATAATGGTAGTCATGTCGAGCGGGCGCACTGTCCGCGCATCGATTACTTCGAGATCGACTCCCAAGTCGGCCAGCACCTTGGCGGCTAGCAAGGCTTCTACCACCATAAAAGAAAATGCCACCACCGTGGCATCCTTGCCTGTGCGACGAATCGCGGCCTTATCCAGAGGTACGGTATAGGGCAAGCTCGGCACATCGTCGACAATACCATGCAACCAGCGGTGTTCAATGAAGATCACTGGGTTGTCATCGCGGATTGCGGCCAGTAGCATCCCCTTTGCATCGCACCCGCTTGATGGCATCACCACCTTAAGCCCCGGCACATGGGCAAACAAGGCCTGCAAACTTTGCGCGTGCTGCGGCCCCTGCCCCCAACCCCGCCCAACGATGACCCGAACCACCAAAGGCACACTGACTTGACCGGCGAACATGTAACGCCACTTGGCGGCGGTGTTCACCAGTTGGTCCATGCACAACAGAGCAAAGTCAATGCGCTGATGAATCATCACCGGGCGCATGCCGGAGATGGCGGCACCGATGCAAATACCCGTCATGCCGTTCTCGGCAAGCGGCATATCAAACACGCGCGCCTTACCAAATCGGGCTTGCAACCCAGATGTGGTGCCGAAGATAGCCTTGGGGTCGGGAACACCCTCGCCGATAAGGATAACGCGCTCATCTTCTGCCATCGCTTGCTCCAGCGCTTCGCGAATCGCTTCGGCTTGAGTGATTTGACGTATCGCTTCAGGCATACAAGTACCCCGGCAAATCTGTTTGCTGTGGTATGCCGCCAGCCAGCGCCCCGGCAAATGCGGCATTAATTTCTTCACTAATTTCGCGTTCGACATCAGCCATAAAATCTTGGCATTCCGGCATGGCATGCAGCAGGGTTGCGAGCCGGTTCACCGGGCAGGCTGCTTTCCATTCGGCCACTTCTGCTTGCGGGCGATAGCCTAGGTCATCGTCAACATTTGGGCCACAATGCTCTCTCCAGCGATAGGTCGCACATTCAAGAAAGAATGGAAGGCTTCCGGCACGCAAGTCAGCAACAGCGCCACTGGCGACATCGAATACAACCAAAGCATCGTTACCGTCGACAGTCATGGTTTTGCATCCGCAGGCTGCAGCTACCGCGTGGATGGGGCGCTCAGGCTGGCGCGTGGACAATCGCGTATAGCATGCATAGAGATTGTTCTCGCAGACAAATAACACGGGCAACTGGTGCAGGACGGCAAAATTGATGGACTCGTACACCACTCCTTCCTCGAAGGTGCCATCGCCAAAAAATACAACAATTACCTTATCTTCGCCGCGCAGTTTTGCGGCCCAAGCCGCACCGACCGCCAAGGGTACAGTAGCACCAACGATGGGCACGGCCCCCATGAATCCGGCAGCCAGGTCTATCATGTGCATTGACCCGCCAACGCCATTGCAGCAACCCTCAGCCTTGCCATAAATTTCTGCCAGCATCGCCGTCAGAGAACCACCCTTGGCGAGGTAGTGCGCATGAGCCCGATGGTTGCTGAAAACCCCATCTTGCTGTGTCAATGCCGCACATACCCCAGCAGCCACCGCCTCCTGGCCGATAGATAGATGGACCGGGCAGCGCATTTCCTGCGCGGCATAACGCTCGGCGATAGCCTCTTCTACGCGCCGGATGCGTAGCACGGCACGATAGAGCGACTCGATGCGGCTGGTGGCAGAGAATGATTTCATGGCAAGGGTTGTGCGACTGGAATGTCCGGTGCATCCAACAGATCACAGATGGCATTCTGGACACTTTCTACCGAAATATGCTGTATGCAGGGCTCGGCTTTCGGGCAGGAGGATTTCAGGCAGGGTATGCAATCCCAATCGAGTGGCGGCATGATTTTAATCAGGCGGTTGCCTGCAACCTCGGTTGCGATGGTGGGGCCAAAAAGAGCCACCACGGGCTTACCTAGCGCAAGGGCAATATGGAGACCAAGCGAGTCGTTGGTGACAATGACACGGCAACTCGCAATCCACTCGATGTAGTCATCGATATCATTGTCACCTTGTTGCCAGCAAACCGAATACTGCGGCGACAGCTTGTCGTGCAGGCTCTTCCACTGTGCTTCAGGCCAGCGCTTGAGCGGAAACTTCTTGCCTATAAGATGATTCAGACCTACGTCATAATGTACCTTGGACTGTGGACGATAGCCAAGCAAATACGATTGCCCCGCGTATTTGTGCCCCAACATCTCGTAGAGAATATCGGACCATGATTTCGCTTTCTTGCGTTTAGCCGTTGAATCGGTCGTAAAGCTCAGCGCCTCATCCGAATAGTCGTAGGCAACCGCAGAATGCGATTGTGGGTCAAGCCGAAAACCATAGCGCCTCCATGCAGGGATGCGATCAGACACTGCACAAATCCCAGGTTCCTTTTCAAAATTAACAACAATGTCAAACCACTCGGAAAGTAACAGATGCGGTGTAAAGTGGTTTACTGTCAGTAGCCGATGAATGTAAGGGTTTTCTTTCAGCAATGGAACGCCCTTAATATCCACCAGCCAAGTGACGTGATAATGATCAGATGGAAATAAATGCAGAATTACGGTGGTGCGCAAAATATCGCCAAGGCTGACCACGCCGCTGTCATCAGGATCCAATGTTTCGCTGTAGCCGGGCTTGATAATGAGGACGCGTTTGCGGTTGACATCCGTAGCATAATTAGTCGGTGGCATGGTCTTTACCTGGAAATGAGTGGCTGAAAAATTGGCGCGACCGCTCTATCTCTTCGATCTTGTCATAGAGACTGACTGGCATCTGGATATTGCGAATCTTGACTGAGGTATGTGCAACGCCATGATCGTAATAGCTCTGAAAGCGGTCATTCTTGACCTTGGTATCGCAGCCGATGCAGCGGCCATAATGGTGGCAATGTCGAAAAATTTCCAGGTCAGACATGGCAAAGTCGGGATCCAACAGATGTCCGATAGGCATCAGCCCTTGGTTGGCAAAAATTCTTGAGCCGCATTCCGAATACCGAAAACCTTGCGCTTCGAGCTCCGCGAACTCCCTCCTCGGCCCTCCTTCAGCCCAGCTTTGGTAAAGATAGAAATGACAGCCCCAGACAAAACCAAGAGGATCCAGCAACAGCTCGGTCGTTCTGCACTCGCAGCTTAGTGTGTTGGGGTGAATACTGCTTGCAATCAGATCAGTTGAAAATGGATAGAGATAGTGTCCGTGAAGCTTGCCCTCGTGGATTCCCAAAAACTCCTTAGTCTCAAAAGGCACGCGCCCGACAAATATAGACTCCATGTCGGCTATCATCTGGTTTTGAGGATGAGCTACCATGTAGATGCCGACATCACTCTCGGACTTGGCTGGGGACACGCAAAAACCATAGTTGCGCAACATTTCGCAACGGTTAACCAGTTCGGCAAAACCATTTCCTTGCCATACGCGATTCATCTCTTCGGCATGATAGCTGACGCGTATCGAAGGATAGGGGGCATCTCGCTGGAGCTTCCGTTGCTGCCCATTCAGATTGCTGGCAAACACCTCTGGTTTCAAAGCAAAATTCGTGAGCAGATCGAAGTAGTGAGGAGTTTCGGACAGGATTGCTCCTAGCCCCTGGCCCTTCCAGTAAAGCATCGGTTCGCCGCCTTGCAAAGTTATTGGCAAGTCTCGATGGTAAGGAATCCTGTTCAAGGCTTGCGCCCATTCGGTCGGTGTCAGGCAGTTGCGAAGAGATTTGGCCTTGATCGGGAACAGCGCCTCTCGCCGCCCGGCCTGTTGTGGGTCATTGATGCAGTAACTGCAACCCAAGTTGCATTCGAGGGTGAGGAATACCCCGATATAGTTCAAAGTATCAGGCAGCTGTAGGAGGGGCAAAATCATAAAAAGAGTTGCCTTAATATTTAAATATTACGGCTTGGTTAAAATTGACCAAAGTGCCTAATTGACCGAAGCAACATACGCTCCCCATCTGTCACATTTTTTCGCCGACAATCAATATTTCATTGGTAGGAACAAGCACATCCTCATGGATGTTGATGCTTATCTTCTCCTTGATTTCTATTGGCACTCTACCGCGATCAAGCACCCTGTCAAGGTAGAATTGCGGATTTTGAATCATAAAATAATCAGAAATTTCCAGTACCTGGAAACCATTTTTTTCCAATAAATACCCGACAGACTGCCTGCTCCACCACGTCAAATGTACAGGATATCTGTACCTGTATGGAATACCCGTTTCAATCCCCACCGTGGTCATTACCAGCTTCCCGCCTTTTTCCATAAGTTGAGACAGGTCCTGAACAATTTTCATGGGGTTGGGCAAATGTTCCAGAACGCCCCACAAGGTTACAAATTCAAATTTTGAATTTAATGGTGCTTCGAGTTCATTATGCGGATAGTCGTAACCAAACCACTTGTCTGATCCACTCTCCGTGACGAACAAATTATCGCCGCAGCCAAAATCCAGAAGCCGCTGTTTTTCGTTTAAACCATAACGCCTCAAATACTCAATATTTTTGCGATTATTTTTCCTGACCGTGTCGCGAATCATCTCACGGTCATACTCCGTGTAATAGACATAGTCACTGTAAAGCTTTTCCAACACCGC
>CAIZNF010000266.1 GCA_903934275.1 uncultured Nitrosomonadales bacterium | reverse complement strand
GAGGCGGGTAACATGAAATGATTCATGCCACCAACACCGGATACCCGGTCACGAATGCAGGCAGAAATACACGAACCCAGCGTGGTATAAACACCTTCATCGTTAATTGTGACGTAATACTCGCCTGGAAGGAGCCGCGCGGCGTAAGCCTCATAAGTATTGTTCCAGCTTCTCCTGACATGCTCGAAACCCGGCAAAACAAGAGGAGGACGCGGAATGGGGGAGATAGCCATAATTGTCAATTCGTTATAAAACGCTTCACCGGTTGATTCCGGTTAATTGCCGAGGAACAGTTTTTCGGCCTCGACAATTTCTTCCTGCGCCTCGCGCACCACCAGCTCGATGATGCCTTCATCGAGGCCCGTGTTTTTCCAGGCAAGCGGATCAACGGGAGAAACATCACCGAGTTCCAGCGTGTCAATTTCCGCCATTTGCGCAAGAATATTGGCCAGATGCACCAGCGCGGTTTCGCGCGGATAGCGTTGTGCCTCGCCGACAGAGTGATGGTAAGCGATGCATTCCTCCAATAGCGGGGGCAGGCCCCACTGACGCGCCAACTCACCACCTACCTGGGCGTGGTCGAAGCCGATGATCTGGTGTTCCGCCTGATATACCGGCAAATCGTCCACTTGATCCAATACCAATAGCAAAGATTCTTTGGCCTGCTCCGGCAAACGATTAAAAATAATCAACTCGCCGATGTCGTGCAGTAATCCCGCCGTAAACACAGCCTCGGGGTCACACCTGCGCGCCTGCCTGCCAAGAATACGGGCGACTAATGCGCAATACAAGCTGTGATGCCAGAAATTATCCATCGACACCAGATTGTTGGGCAAACCGACAAAGGTGCTCGCAACGGACATCGACAACGCCAAATTGCGAATCTGGCTGGTACCGATCACCGAAACGGCTTTAGCGACGGTATCGATGGTGGAGGGAAAACCATAGAACGGGCTATTAGCCACCCGCAACAGGCGCACGGTGAACGAAGGGTCCTGGCTCACCGCTTTGGCGATGTCGGCGGTGCTGCTGTTGGGGTTATCGACCAACTGATTGATGCGGATGAACACATTGGGCAGCGTGACCAACCCGCCCACGCCCTTCACCAATTCGGCAATATTGAGATTAGCTTCCATAGTGTCTAACCTTCGCATGGCGCACTAAGTTAGTCAAGCATCATGACAGCATCGTGTGCAATTGGAAGTGCTGATAAATTTTATTTTTACCGCATGCTGTGCGGGTACATGAACGTGCCAACACGGGGGCGTAATTCAAACTGATGTGGACGCATCCTCCGATAGCGTATGAAATTTTCTACACACCCATTGTTCTTGTGGGAGCGATCTCCTGGCCGCGATGCGTGTTGGAGCACTCACCAAATCACGACCAGAAGATCGCTCATACACGGGCTTTGCGTGCGTCGGTGAGCACGCTGGACACACCTGCTGCTCCACATCAGTTTGAATCGCACCTGTGGCAGTGCCCGCCATGCACGTTAGTGCAACATCTGGACTAAAATGGCGCTTATTATCGAATAACGATGAGGCAACCGTGGAATACAGACAGCTAGGCGCAAGCGATCTGAAAGTGTCGGCGCTGGCGCTCGGCACGATGACCTTCGGCGAGCAGAACAGCGAGGCCGAGGCGCATGCGCAGCTCGACCTGGCGGTATCGCGCGGGGTGAATTTCATCGACACCGCCGAAATGTACCCGGTCGCACCGCGCGCCGAAACGGCGGGGCGCACCGAGAGCTATATCGGCACCTGGCTGAAGCGCCAGCAACGCGACAAGCTGATCGTCGCGACCAAGATCGCCGGGCCTGCGCGCGGCTTCAGCTGGATACGCAACAGTCCGCGCATCGACCGCGCCCAACTCAATGAAGCGATAGACGGCAGCTTGCGCCGTTTGCAAACCGACTACGTTGACCTCTACCAGATTCACTGGCCGGATCGCTATGTGCCGATGTTCGGCGCAACGAGTTACGATGCGGCACAGGAGCGCGGCAGCGTGCCGATTGCCGAGCAACTGCAAGCGCTGGGGGATCTGGTCAAGGCCGGTAAGGTGCGCCACATCGGCCTGTCTAACGAAACGCCGTGGGGCGTGATGGAATTCCTGCGTTGCGCCGCAACGCTCGGTCTACCGAAAATCGTCTCGATTCAGAACGCCTACCACCTGATGAACCGCAGCTTCGAGTCTGGGCTGGCGGAAGTCTGCCGCCACGCGAACGTCGGACTGCTCGCCTACAGCCCGCTGGCGTTCGGCCACCTCACCGGCAAATACCTCGCCGATCCGCAGGCGAAGGGGCGCGTCACGCTGTTTCAGGGCTTCGGTCAGCGCTACCACAAACCCAACGTACCTGCCGCCAGCAAGGAATATATGCGCATCGCCCGGGAAGCCGGACTCAGCCCGGCACAGATGGCGCTGGCCTTTGCCCGCACACGCTGGTTCACGACCAGCATTTTGCTCGGCGCGACCAGCGTGCGGCAATTGCAGGAAAATCTGGACAGCGCGGAAATCACGCTAACGGCGGAAATGCTGGAGAAGATCGAGGCGGTGCATAGGATGTATCCGAATCCGGCACCGTGATGGAATTGTGTACGCCAGCTTCGCACGTTCCCTCGCTTCATCAATATGGCATGTCGTAGCACTGATGTGCTACAGTAAGCATGTATTTTGAATCTCAGGAGACAGCCATGTCCACCACCACCATACGCTTGCCGGAAGACCTGAAAGCCCGCGTTGCAGCGGCGGCGAAGCGTTCCGGCACGACCGCGCACGGCTTCATTCTCGAAGCCATTGCAGAAAAGACCAAGCAGGAGGACCTGCGTGCCGATTTCGATGCGGTTGCCGAGGATCGCTATGCCCGTATCGTTGCTTCCGGAAAAACCATTCCGTGGCAGGAAATGCGCGGCTATCTGGAAGAACGTCTTGCAGGCAAGAAAGCGAAGCGCCCGGCAGCCCGCAAACTGGCGCGCTGAGAATGTCGCGCATCGAACTGGCACCGGAGGTAGGGGATGATTTTGATCGCATCCTCGATTACCTCGCCGAATATCAGGTTGAAAATCCGGTGTTGCGCATCCGGGAGATCATCGAGGCGCTCAACGTGCTGGAGCACAACCCCCTGATCGGTCGCCCCGCGAATAACGACAAGCGCGAACTGGTGATCGGTCGCCGTTCACACGGCTATGTGGCTTTGTACCGTTACGTTGCCGAAGTCGATACCGTATTTGTCCTTGCCGTGCGCAGCCAGCGGGAAGCTGGTTTTGCGGGGGATTTATGAAAGGAAACTTTATGAAGAAAACTAAAGACGAAATGCGCGCAGAGTACAAGCGCTCCGACTTCACCAAACTCGAACGCGGCAAGTTCTACAAAGAGGTTGCAAAGGGAACATCCGTAGTCCTGCTCGACCCAGCCATAGCCAAGGTTTTCCCAACTTCGGAAGCCGTAAATGCGGCCTTGCTCGGGTTGCTTACCCTCACTGAACAGACTGCCCGCATAACAGGCGGTACAAAGCGAACAGCGCGCAAGTCGGTGTAGTATCTACGCTGGCTGCGGGGCGCGAATTTAATGCGAACCTGGCCACTTTCGATCCGAAGCTACCCGTTGCTCCAAGATCATTTTTGGTTTAAAAAATTGAGGATGGATACGATTTCCGAAACCGTAGTGTCAAACCATTCAACCCCAGGCGCGTTCTCGCGCCACTTACCCCAAGCCTTAAGTGTGTTGTGGATCGCAAGCTCTGTTGGGCCTACACGTTTTACCTGCCAACTTCTGAGAATGACCGGTTTATCGAAAATAGCAGAGCCTTTGCACTGACTGGCGACTCGATCCTCGACATGTCCTAATGTTTTACCTATCTTGATTGGAAAAGGCTCTGTTGGCTTGACCAGCGCAGGAAAACTAAAAGCATATATCCAGCCTTCAAATTCCGCTGCCGTTGCGTCTCCGTCTTCAAGTGCGGACTCGTCGAGTTCCTCGTCGGGCACATCCTCCGATGTCTTGGCACGAAACATCCCTCCGCCAAGATTGATGAAGATTTCCTGCTCTTTTGAGATAAGCGAAACCACAAACTTTATAATTGAATGGACAGGATCGAGACGATCCGATTGTGCTTTCTTGACCTTTGTTTGCTGCTGCTCAGGAGAGAGATATTTGTCGATAACAGATTGCGCCAACTCCGTCAGACGAAACGGCTCTCCATTGACCACCTCAGACAATTGCTGAACTTCTTGTAGTACGACATAACGTCCAAACTTGTAACAAAAAGAGCGCGTTGGTTCAAATTCAATATTCATAGTTATTATTCATATCTGAACTGTGTATTTGCAAAAGTAGCAACGTGGTCAAGCCTTGCATTGCAACATTCACGCCCCTGCGAACTAATTGAGAGCCGCATCGCAATTGGTCAAGCTGCCGCATGATCGACTGCAATACGTTGCATCCGTTGCAGCACGTCGTGCAACTTTGCTTCAGCTTGCCACAAGTCGAATTTTGTTTGCATGTCTGCCCACAGTTGGGCGCCATTGCCCAACAAGGTGCCCAAGCGCAGTGCCATTTCTGGGGAGATTCCACTGCGTTCCGCCAGTACCGCATGCAGAGTTTGACGCGAAACGCCAAGGCTGCGAGAGAAAGCACTGACCGACATATTGAGTTCGGGTAGAACATCTTCGCGCAAAATTGCGCCGGGGTGAGTGGGTTTGCGTTTACGCATAATGCCTCCTATAACAAACCACTTGGCAACCATATTTTGGTTGCTTGGTGGGATGGCTAGTTTTTTTATCAGTGATAGCTCTCCAGATTGACCCGGATCGCATTTTCGCCTTCCCATTCGAAGGTGATGCACCATGGACCATTCACATGGACACTATAACGCTTCGGTTTGCCATGCAGCGGGTGAAAATCGAAGCCGGGAATATTTAACGCTTCAAGTGTCTTTGCCGTATCGATGGCATCCAGTCGCCGCGATACGCGGTCTGCCAATGATGCCTGAACCTTGGCGCTCTTGCCCTTATCGAAAAGCTCTTCCAGCCCTTTATGCATGAACCTAGAAACAGCAGTTAAATCCGCAGATTACGCAGATTAACGCAG
>CAIZNF010000265.1 GCA_903934275.1 uncultured Nitrosomonadales bacterium | reverse complement strand
TGCCGCATCAATCGCCAGTTTCACAGCTTCCAAGCCGGATAGTTTTGCCATATCGTTGAAGTCGGTTAGCTTATTCATAGCTTGCCCCTTCGCTGAATACCGGTATGGCAACAAAGCCGCCAACAGCTTGCGCCGCTTCGGTTGCCCCGCGCCTTCCGGCTTCGTCATCGTCAGCACACAACACGATCACCACGTCAGGATATTTCGCACGTAATAATGCCGCCGTCTTGCGAAGGTTGCCTGCATCGAAGGCAACAACAACAGCATGGCCGGTAGCTTCATGGATACTCGCGCCAGTGGCAAAGCCTTCAGCGATGCAGGTAGGTGCATCAGGTGCAATCTTGCCGATCAAGTAATAGCCTTTTTCACCATCAGGCAAAAAGCGTTTTTCGCCATCGCGGTTTATGAATTGCAGGCTTGAGATTTTGCCGTTTAGCTTCATCGGTATCATCAGCGCGTTATTGCAGGCCATGCCGCCGATGCTCAGGCTACCGTGGTATATCTTCGCGCCATGCGGTTGAATGCGTTTGTGCTTCAGATAGGGATGGTCAGCGATAGCCGGTTGCGTAGCTTCCAGCGCGCTTGCCTGTGCATTCCAGATGGATGCTGCTTTGTTCGCTGCCGCTCCACGCCGTGATGCCAGCAAGTCAGCTTCAGCTTTGCGCTTGGCTTCACGTTGGGCAATCTCTTCCGCTGTCGGCGGTGTCGGCTTGTTGCTGCTGTCGCACTGATAGCCGTATTGCTTGGCAGTATGAAACAGCGTGCCGATGCCCACGCCGCCGGATGCCTTGAATGATTTCCACGATGCCGCCGCATCTCGCGCCCGATAGCTGTCAGCGGTAGCGCTCCACCGATCCCATGCGTCAAAACCTGCATCGCCCAGTTCCGCTTTGATTGCCATGCCGCACTTGATCCATGTATCGCGGTCATCGGCTGGAATGAAGCTCAAAGCCTGTTCAATGGCTTCGATGCTGGTATAATTTGCACCGTGGTTTGTGGGGGTGTGTTGCGTGACGGCAACCGCCCCCAAGTCTTTTGTGGTTCGCATGGTTGCCCTTCAAACCGTTGCGCCAGTTGAGCGGGTGCGACTTTCAATCCATGCTTCGAGGTCGGCGCGCTTGTAGCGGACATTGCGGCCAATTTTTATGAATGGGATTTTGTAGCGACCGGTTGATCTCCAGACTTGCAGAGTGCCGACGCTTGTGTCCAGGATTGCAGCCGCTTGAACTTCATTCAGCAGGTCGCTTGTCGGGGATATGGGGTTAACTGATTTACTCATTTTATGCGCTCCTAATTGGTGTTAAGCGGGGCTTAACTGGAGCGCATTATCGGTAGATGCTTGGGGACTGCGAATTACCTATGCGGCGTAGCGGCTAGCCTATGCAGCGTAGCGGCTAGGTTGGGGCTGGGGTATTGCGTAGTGCTTTCCTAGCAACAGAAAAAGACATCCCAAGGCCATCGCATTCTTTCTCAGCACATATATCTCGGCTTTTGTATTTTCCACTTGCCCATATCGTGCGGATATTTTCTCGTTTGTCTCGACTACCACCGGGTTGTGAGTGTCTTTTGTCAGCGGCATGTTTACCCATTGCAGAGAAAATATCACGCACCTCATTGGCACTTTTACTATGCCAGAAAATACAACCAAATAATTTTGCTGCTTCTACAAGCCACATGATTTTGAATTCATCTTCTGCTTGCTCGGCTAGGTGAATAAAATAGTATGCCCCCCCAAGAAAAATACTTGGGCTATCGTTGAAGTCTGAATCCTCATTAAATGCGGCAAGAAAATTATCAACGGCAACATCGAGGTCAATGTCTTTTTCTTTTGCTGCTGTTTTTATATCAGCGGCTAAATTCTGAATGCTTAACTTAAACTCTTTATCTATACCCATAGCATCCCTTTCACACCCCCTCAAATTGAACCCATGCTAGCGGATAAGCTATGATGGTTCGGGAGTACCACGAAGAGCTTTTCTTGCTGTAGAAAATGACATCCCTAGAGCAGCGCATTCTTGCTCCGCGCATATGTCTCGGCTGCTGTATTTTCCGCTCGCCCAAGCCGTTATTATCTGTCGCCTCTTCTCGCGGCTGCCTCCTGGCATTGAATGGCGCGCATCAGCTGCCAATCTCGCGTTATCAACCACTGAGTTATCGCGGGTTTGCTCAATGCCGCCTGACGAAAGTACACCCGCCATTTCACTTGCCAATCGAAAAAGATAAAACGGCTCCTCTTCAGTTGTTGTCCCGCCAGCAACAATTCGACAAAAAACGTGAATCCCGAAGGCCACCCACCGCTCGTTTAAACTGGCAGCCTGCCATTCTTTATTTGCTTGTTGTTCATCTAGTACATACCCTATCCCGGTTGCTTGCAGAAGGGAGATGTCTTCTTCACTAAGGAATGATTCGCCGTCTTCCCTTCGATCTAGCAGGATGATGCGCGTCCAATTGC
>CAIZNF010000264.1 GCA_903934275.1 uncultured Nitrosomonadales bacterium | reverse complement strand
CAGATTATGGCCACGATTGACGATGTCGATTCCAACTTGAATGTGCTTGTCAGTTACATTGAACGTGATCCGTTGATCGCCGCCCGCGTGCTCTCACTCGCCAACATTGCGGCACAAAAACGTCAATTTTCGGAGATATGCAATCTCCACACAGCCATTTCACAGATTGGCGTGGGTCGCGTGCGCGAGATCGCGCTATTCAGCAGCACTGCCAAATTTATCCATGGTTTCAGTACCAAATCAATTCCTGCTACTTTTTGGGCGCACAGTGTTGGCGTTGGCATCTGCAGCGAAGAGCTCGCCCATTTCAGTGACACGCCCAACCTGGCCAATGCCGCGCTGATCGCAGGCTTGCTGCATGACATCGGCCAGCTCTGGCTCTTCAGCTTCAACGGCGATGCCATGCACGCGGCATTCAGCGATTCGAAAAAGCGATGCATCGGAATCGAGGTGGCCGAGCGCGATTGTTTCGGTACCGACCATGCGACTATAGGATTCTGGCTGGCCGAGCACTGGATGCTGCCGAAGAGCCTTTGCCTCGCCATTCGCTACCACCATGATGCCAGTACTGTGCAGAGCGAACCGCTGGTTCCTCTGGTGCATGTTGGCGAGGCGATGAGCAATGCACTGGATCTATTTGGTGACCCCCAAAACCACGTGACAAAACTCTCTGCCTCTGCTTTTAAAAAACTGGGGCTGATCTGGGGATCTGCGAAACGCCCCGAATTCGGGCCACTTTTCGGCCGCATGGAAGCGCGCAGCCGACGCGCCAATGAATTGCTTCACCACGAAGTTTAACGTGAAGTACAGCGACTATTGCGGGGGGCAACCCTTCAACAAGATGCAGGGCGAACGGTAATTTATAACTGACCTGCAGAAAAACACTGATTAACACGAATGAAAATCATGAACAATCCTCCAAAAATACTTCTCGCCGAAGACGACAACTTTGCTGCCGCTGCCGCTGCCGAAATGCTTTCTTCCGACTATGACCTGCGGCGCGTCGCCACAGGGCAGGCTGCCTTGAATGCTCTGGCCGAGGAACGCCCCGATCTGGTGTTACTCGATGTGGAAATGCCGGGAATGTCCGGCTACGAAGTCTGCCGGTCATTGCGAGACAATCCGTCAATTGGTGACTTGCCGGTCATTTTTCTTTCCGGCAGGGTCAGCGAAGAGGATCGTCTGGCCGGTTATGAAGCGGGCGGTGATGATTACCTGACCAAGCCGGTATCTGCGGCAGAGCTGCGCACCAAGATCAAGCTTCAGCTGGCGAGCCATGCCGAACGTATCCGGCTCAAACAGGATGTGACCGGTGCTTTTTCCACAGCCATGACAGCAATGTCCAGCACGGCAGAAATTGGCGCAGTTCTCCAGTTCATGAAGACCAGCTTCAGTTGCCAGGACTACGCCGCGCTATGCCGCGAAGTCCTGAACACGCTCGGCGCTTATGGGCTGGAAGCCAGCGTAAAAATTTATGGCCAGCAAGGGTCTGTCTCCTTTTCGCCCAATGGCCCCTGCTCTCCGCTGGAGGACTCAGTGCTCACCAATATGTACAAGCAGGGGCGCATGTTTGAGTTCGGTTCGCGCACTTCCTGCAGCTACGAGCACATCACCATCATTGTAAAACGTGTGGCCGGCGATGACCCGGAACGCCACGGGCGCATGAAAGATAACCTTGCCCTGTTGGCTGAAGGGGCCGATACGCGCATTGTTGCGATGGACAGCAGTGCCACCGTGACCCGGCAGCACGCAGAGCTTGCACGATTGACAGCAAACACCAGTAAGGCACTGCATGGTATAGAGCAGAGCCATCGTGCCCAGGGAATCAAGAGCAACCAAATATTTCAGAAGTTACAAACGAAGTTTGACAATTCGATGATATTTCTTGGCATTACCCAATCGCAGGAAGAAGAGCTGGCCAACATGCTGCACGACGCTGCTGGCGAGGCGCGTGCGCTGTACGATGAAGGCTTGAAGACCGGCGCGCACATGGAAAGCATACTCAAACAGATTGAAAATGTGGGCAACTAACCCAATGGTGTGATGCTGCAGCAGAAAGGTATATTGCTTGATGAGAGGTAAGCTGTTGCTTGTGCAGCGTTTATATAGGAACTGAATGAAATGACCGAAAAAATATTGATTGTTGATGATGACGAAATTGTCCGCATCGTGACGCAGGAGTTGCTTGAACGTTGCGGCTACGGGGTAGAGACCGCCGAAGACGGAATGGCGGCGTGGGAAAAAATCGACCGCGACCCGTCCCGATTCGACCTGATGCTGCTCGACAAGAAAATGCCGCGACTGGACGGTTTAGGCTTATTGAAGCGTATCAAATCTGACGACCGCTTCAAGGATCTCCCCGTCATCATGTTGACGGGCGATAACCGGCAGGAAGGGATCAGCGAGAGTTTGGCAGAAGGCGCTTACTACTACCTGATCAAGCCATCGGCTGAAAATGTATTGCGGCTGGTCATCAAAAATACGCTTGGTGAGTTTCGCCAAAAGCGCGAATTGCGTGCGAAGGTTG
>CAIZNF010000263.1 GCA_903934275.1 uncultured Nitrosomonadales bacterium | reverse complement strand
CATTGAACTGGATAAGGCTGGGCGCGTGGTAGAAAAAAAGGAGGTGCTGACCCCCGAGGAGCGTCGCGCCAATGAGCAGGTAGAAGCCAAAAAACGCGCCGGTGAGGAAGCTGCTCTCGAGTCGAAGCGCCGTGACAAGGCACTGGTCAATACTTACAGCAACGAGAAAGAAATCGATCTGGCGCGCAGCCGCAATTTGCAGCAGATAGATGCGCGCGTCAACAGCATCAACTCCCAGCTAAAAACGGCTAACGGTAACCTGCTGGCTTTTCAAAAAGAGGCTGATGCCCTGACCAAAGCCGGCAAACCAATCCCTCTCACATTAAAAGATGATTTGCAGGAGTCGCAGACACGGTTGAATAAACTGAAACAGGATTTAGAAAAATCCAATGCAGAAAAAGCGACCATAGAAGCACGCTATGATGCCGACAAGGCACGCTACAAAGAACTGACCGGGAAATAGGCTTTGCACGGGTTTGGCACGCTGGATTGCAGCCTGTTCGCACGACCTGAGGGCGGCACGCTCAGGGATTTGGAAAGGCATGCCGGGTGCCCCCTCTTTATTCAGGGAACGGGCATGGCGAGTTTCATCAGGCCGCAAGCTCGAAGCTTCATTTCGTTTGCTTTTTAGTCTCTATATCAGTCAAATGATGTCAAAAAATGACAATAATTTTTCAACGAAACCGTAGGGTGGGCTCTGCACACCATGTCGGGCGGAGCCCGACCTACAATTTCGGCTCCGGCTTTTCCGGCTTGGGGCTAACTCACAATCGCGACGGCAACTAAATTTTGTCCAACACCACTCTCGAAATAACGCTTTCTGCGCGGCATCTGGCGCGCAGCTTCGGCAACAAACAAATCATTCATGACGTGTCGCTGGAATTGAAGCGCGGCGAAGTGCTGGGCTTGCTTGGGCACAACGGCGCGGGCAAGACCACCACGCTGCAAATGCTGACCGGCTGTTTATTGCCGGACGACACCGGAAAAAATAATTGCAGTATCAAAATCTGCGGCATCAACCTGGCACGCCAGCCGGTATCCGCCAAGGCGCACATCGGCTATCTGCCGGAAACGCCGCCGTTGTACCGCGAGCTCAGCGTGAATGACTATTTGTTTTTTGCCGCCCGGCTGCGCGGCATGAAGTCCGCCGCAGCAGCCGAGGCACTGGCGCAGGCCATGCAGCGCTGCGGCTTGGAAGCGGTCGGTAAAAAGATCATCGGCACCTTGTCCAAGGGCTACCAGCAGCGCGTCGGCATCGCGCAGGCCATCATTCACAGCCCCGCCGTAATCGTGCTGGACGAGCCCACCGTCGGCCTCGACCCTTCGCAGATACGCGACATCCGCGCCCTGATCCGCGAATTGGGCAACAGCAGCAGCGTGATTATTTCCACGCATTTGCTCGGCGAAGTGGAAAGCCTGTGCGACCGCGTGGAGATCATGCAGGCCGGCAAGCTGATTTATAGCGATACCAGCGAACGCATGCAGCGGCACGGCAGCGTTTCAGGCTTCATCATCAGCCTGCGCAACCCGCCGCCGCTGGTCGAACTGGAAGGCATCGCGGGCATCACCAGCGTAGAACAAATTTCCGATACGCAGTTCCGCGTGCTGCATGCGCCGGAAACAAACCCCAGCGACACGCTGCTTGCGCTGGCGGCACAGCGGGGCTGGCGGCTGGATCAGCTCACGCCGCTGCAAGCCACGCTGGAAGAGATCTTTGTGAAAATCACCGATGCGGCAAATAATTCTGAAGGGGCATCTGAATGATCCGCCTGCTCGCGATGCGCGAACTGCGCAGCTTGTTCGCCATGCCTTCGACCTGGTTCATGCTGGCCGGGCTGCAATTCATTTTTGCGTGGTTCTTCCTGGCGCGGCTGGAGGCCTTTCTGGAAATACAGCCGCAGCTCGCGCAACTCGCCAATCCGCCCGGCGTGACGGTCACGGTCGCGGCTCCGGTGTTCAATACCGTCGCGCTGTTGCTGATGATGCTGGTGCCGATGTTCACCATGCGCCTGATCGCCGAAGAACGTCGCAGCCACACGTTTGCGTTGCTGCTCTCGGCACCGCTGTCGGGCTTCCATATTGTGCTGGGGAAATTTTTCGGCCTGCTGATTTTTCTGGCTCTGCTGGTAGCCCCCGTGCCGCTGATGCTTTACACCCTGTCGCTCGGCACGGCTCTCGACCACGGCCTGCTGTTGAGCAATATGCTCGGCTTGCTGCTGCTTGCCACCAGTTATGTCGCGCTGGGGTTGTATGTTTCCGCGCTCACCACCCAACCGGTCATCGCCGCCATCGGTGCATTGGCGGCATCGGTCGGCCTGTGGCTGGCCGACATCGGCGCAACGGCGGAAGACTCGCCTTGGCATCTCATCTCGCCGTTCAATCATTTTCAGAATTTTAACGCGGGTTTGCTCGACAGCGGTGATGCTGCATTCTTTGTGCTGTTCAGCCTGTTCTTCCTGCTGCTGACGATACGCCGCATCCACAATAACCGCGTATACGGGTGAGCCATGCTGCGTAAATTGATCGCCTCCCCGATGTTGCGCAATCTGCTGTTTGTGCTGCTGCTGTTGAGCGTCGCGCTGGGCTTGGGCTATCTCGCCACGCGCTACCACGCGCAGCGCGACATCACGTTCAACGCCAGCAACAGCCTGGAGCCGGGCAGTGTGGAGGTGCTCAAACAACTGACAGGGCCGGTCAACATCACCGTGTATGCCACCGAGCAGGATGCGCGCCTCGGCGATATCCGCAAAATCATCCGCAATTTCATGTCACTCTACCAGCGCTACAAACCCGACATCAAGCTGGTATTCATCGACCCGGAAAAAGAGCCTGAAAAAACCCGCGCAGCGCGCGTCCAGCTTAACGGCGAACTGGTGGTCGAATACGCCGGGCGCAGCGAACACCTCACCCAGCTCAACGAACAAGTTTTAACCAGCACCCTGCTGCGCCTGGCGCACAGCCGCGACCAGACCGTGATGTACCTGGACGGGCACGGCGAGCGCAAACTGGACGGCATTGCCAACCATGACCTCGGTACGCTGTTCGGCGCGAAACTCAAACAAAACGGTTTTCGCATCAACAGCCTGAACCTGGCGCTGGCGCAGGAAGTACCGCGCAATGCCAGTATGCTGGTTATCACCCAGCCGCAGGTCGATCTCATGCCGGGCGAAGCGGACAAGCTGCTGCGTTATGTCGAACACGGCGGCAACCTCCTCTGGTTGATTGATGCCGAGCCATTGCGCGGACTGGAGCGTCTCGCCGAAAAACTCGACCTGTTGCTACCGCCAGGCATCGTGATCGACCCGGCATCCACCGGGATGAACGCACCGGCTACTTGGTCGCTCGGCGCTGGCTATCCGCCGCAACATCCCATCACGCGCAACTTCAATTTGATCACCGCCTTTCCCTCCGCGCGCCCGCTGATGTGGAATGAGAACCCGGAATGGCAACACCAAGTACTGGTGGAAGTCGCAGCACGCGGCTGGGTGAGCCGTTACGCTGCCAGCAGTAATGTGCCCACGGCGCAACTGCGCTTCGACAAACAGCACGACACCCCCGGCCCCGCTGTTATTGCGCTGGCGCTGCAACGCAATGTCAACGACCGCGAACAACGCATCGTGGTGGTCGGCAGCGGCGCGTTTCTCGCCAACAGCTTTGCCGGTAACGGCGGCAACGTGGACATGGGAATCAACATGGTGAACTGGCTGGCCAGCGAGGAACGTCTCATCACCTTGCAACCGCGCGCCGCCAAGGACAGCAATCTGGTGCTAGGCAAGACGCAGCTTACCGTCATCGGCGTCGGCTTCCTGGTCGGCTTGCCGCTGCTGTTGGCGGGAGTGGGCGGGCTGATGTGGTGGAAGCGCCGCAGAGCTTAGCCATTTGCTTCGCCAGGAAAAATAACTTAGGGAGCAGGAATTTACTAAAGTACCACTTATAAATTTCATCCTATCAAACCAAAAAACCCCACCCCCATCCTAACCTTCCCCCTGAAGGGGAAGGGACTCAGTTCCTCCCCCTTCAAGGGGGAGGCCAGGAGGGGGATGGGGTAGATGTTGAATTACGATTAACGGTACTTTTAGAATTTTTGTCTCCCTTAGAGCCGCCACCGTTTGTCCGCCCTGTGTGGAT
>CAIZNF010000262.1 GCA_903934275.1 uncultured Nitrosomonadales bacterium | reverse complement strand
GGTATGCAAAAGGTTAAATACGGTTAAGCGGATCAAAGGGATATATTCCTTTCATGTCAGCGCTGGGCAAGCACCGCAAGCATCGCCCCGACATCGACAATTTTATCGCGTGGCGCGCCGCGCCGTTGCCCGCGCGCCACTTCCACGTCATCAAGCTGTTTCCAGTCGTTGAAAGAGACGATTTGCACACCGCGCTGGCGCAGCAAGGAGTCGATAGCATCGCGGTCTGGTAGCTCCCTCGCTTCTAATCCGATACCGTCGGCTACCATGTGCTCGACCACGTGCGCAGAAGCGCCCTTGTGTGAGCCAATGAGCCCTTGCGGCCCGGTGCGGGCCCAACCAACAACATATTCGTTTGCAATCACGCTGCGGCTGGCGGGGTTGACGACGCGCCCGTCTTCATTAGCGATAACCCGCGCCTTTTCGTCGTAGGGAACACTGGCAATCCGTTTGGCGGCAAAACCAATCGCGGGTAACACCATGCCGACTTCGAGGACTTCAATTTCACCTGTACCGCGTACGCTGGCCGTGCCGTCTGGATGAACTTCAAGGCGGTTTTTTTCGAGTGCTATACCTGCCACATTGCCGTCAGCGTCGGCGATTATTTCGGTCGGCGAGACGAGGAAACGCAGGTGAAGTTTCTTTGTTTTTTCGCTAAGCGAGGCTTGCGCGCCGGGTTGCCGAGCGGCGAAAGACTGGAGTATTTTCAAGTTTTTTTCCTGCTGCGTATTGCCGGCGGATTCCGGGATGATGCAGCCAGCAAGCTCTTCCGGCGCGACAATCGGATCAACATCTTCCATCTCGCCGAATTCTTTAAGTTCGGGCGGAGTGAACGAGGCCTGCATTGGCCCACGCCGCCCGAGTATATAAACTTCACGCACCTTACTGTTGCGCAGCGTTTCCAGCGCGTGTGCGGCAACGTCGGTTTTTTCGAGTTCGGCGGGTGTGCGCAATAGTATCCGGGCAGCATCGATAGCGACATTACCGTTGCCCACCACCGCGACGCGCGACACCGACAGGTCGATCTTGGCGTGGCGGTAGTCTGGATGCCCGTTGTACCAGCCGATAAACACCGTCGCCGGTGTGCAGCGCGCTATGCCTTCGCACGGAATACCGAGGCGACGGTCATCTTCATTGCCCACCGCGTAAACGATCTGGTGGTAGTGTTGGCGTAGCTCTTCCACCGTCACATCGCTTCCGAGACACACATTGCCCATAAACCTGAACGTGGGCCGCGCGGCAGTTTTTTCATAAACGCGAGTGACCGCCTTAATGCTCTGGTGGTCGGGTGCGACACCTCCGCGCACCAGTCCGAACGGGGTGGGGAGGCGATCGAACATGTCGACATGGACGACCGTGTCGGTGCGTCTGAGCAACGCCTCCGCAGCGTAAAACCCGGCAGGCCCGGAACCGATGAGTGCGACACGCATAAAACGCCTCCATGACAAATAAAAATGAATGCTGCGATACTACACTTATACCGGCTTAATGACCGCAACGCATCGAAAAATGACTGCCTCAACCGCAATTTCGTTGCGGTTCATTACTCGTCTACTGGTGTGGGTTGGCACATATTCTTACTGTGTAAAAATAAGCGCGCTCTGCATCGACATTGCAATCACCCAATAGCGCGCAAATTTTCCTAGCGCCATGAATAACACGGCCTGCAACCAGTTGAGGCGCAGCCATCCAGCAGCAAGACAAAGCGCGTCGCCAATCAGCGGAACCCATGCAAGTAGCAATACGGGGGTGCCATAGCGGCGCAATTTTTCCACATGTTTGAGTTGCCGGGTTTGCGGCAACAACCAGCCCATGCCAAAAGTTACCATGCCGCCCAGCGTATTGCCTGTGGTAGCGACAATAAGCGCAAGCCATAACGTTTCTGGATACACCTTGAGCACGCCGAACAATACCACTTCCGAACCACCGGGCAACAGTGTGGCAGCGAGAAAACTGCTGATGAAGAGTGAATAAAGACTGGCGGTATCACTCATGCTCAGAATGTCGGTTGTAGCTACAAAAGCCGCCTTGGGGGCGTTAAATACGTTAGAACTTGATCGCCGAGAATACTTTTTTCGCCAGACTTCCTGTCGCCTCCAGAGGATTCGCGCGGATCGCTTTTTCCTGTTCCGCCATCATCAGGAATAACCCGTCCATAGCTTTGCGCGCGATGTAATCGTCGAGCTTGGCATCGCGCTCGTCCACCATGCCAAGTTTTACACCTTTACCGGCAAATTGGTCATATTTTTCCGC
The DNA here is from genome assembly GCA_903934275.1 of uncultured Nitrosomonadales bacterium. Lineage (GTDB taxonomy): Bacteria > Pseudomonadota > Gammaproteobacteria > Burkholderiales > Gallionellaceae > Gallionella. Next base: position 4,920 of record CAIZNF010000262.1, on the reverse strand, counting down.
GACCTTCACCTTTTGCATCGCCTTGTTGATGATAGGCTTGAACTTATCTGTTAGCGCGGCTTCGGTGTTCTTGCGGAAGTATTGCGTGGCGGCATCATCGCCGCCGGTGAGAATTCCTTTGGCATCTTCCACGGTCATTTTTTTAACGGCACCGGTCAGTAGACTTTTGGCTTCCGGCACTGCAGCTTCGGCGGCACGATTCATTGATGTAGTCAGTTCATCAGCATATTTGCCCATGCCAAATTTGCGCAACAGGCCATCCACCTTTTGCAAGCTCTCCGGCAAAGTAATACGCACCTTATCGTTGCCGAGATAGCCGTTTTCCTTTGCCAGATTTTTTACTGCAACTTCTGCGCCTTGTGTAAGCGCCTGCCTCAGACTGGCGACCTGATCCGTGTTGCTGAACTTGGACAACAAACTCCCTGCGGAGGCTGTAGTTGCTGAAGGAGCCGGAGAAGCTGAAGTTGCTGAAGGAGCGGGTGTACTGGCAGCAGCAGGTGCAGTATTGGATGAATTGGGTTGTTTGATCTGTGCTTTCAAGTCATCCAGATTCAATGCATTGGACGAATGTGTAGCAAGCATGATGGACAAGAGCAAGGCGGTAGTGAGGTTATATTTTTTTAGCATGATGAGAACCCTCGTATTTAGTTTATAAAATTATTTTTTGCGCGGCACCAGCAGATCGGTGATTGTGCCTTCAGCCATTTCTGCCGCAAAGCCCAGCGTCTCCGACAGGGTCGGATGCGGATGGATGGTCAGGCCGATGTCTTCCATGTCGGCACCCATTTCCAGCGCAAGCACCGCCTCTGCGATCAGTTCTCCGACGTTGATGCCAACTATACCAGCACCGAGAATGCGCCGCGTCTGCGGGTCGAGCAGCCATTTGGTGGTACCTTCTTCGCGACCGATGGACAGCGCACGCCCAGATGCTGCCCACGGGAAAGATGCCTTCTCGTAGGCGATGCCTTGCGCCTTGGCTTGTATTTCGGTCAGCCCCATCCATGCGATTTCCGGATCGGTGTAAGCCACCGACGGTATGGCCAGCGGCTCAAAAAACACCTTGTGCCCTGCGATGACCTCCGCCGCCACCTTGCCTTCGTGTATCGCTTTATGCGCCAGCATCGGCTCACCGGCGATATCACCGATTGCAAAGATGTGTGGCATGTTGCTGCGCATCTGTTTATCCACCGTGATGAAGCCGCGCTCGTTGACCGTAACACCGGCAGCTTCCGCGCCGATGTCGTGCCCGTTTGGGCGGCGGCCAACCGCCATCAGCACGCGGTCATACAGTTGCGGCTCGGGAGCTTGCTCGCCGTCGAAGGTTACTTTCAGGCCATCCTGTTGTGCTTCGATCTTGCCGACTTTGGTCTTCAGATAAATCGCCTCGTAGCGCTTCTCAATGCGCTTATGCAGCGGACGCACCAAGTCGCGATCCGCACCGGGAATCAAGCCGTCAGCCAGCTCTACCACGCTGATTTTGCTGCCGAGCGCGTCATACACCGTGGCCATTTCCAGCCCGATGATGCCACCACCGACGATCAGCATGCGTTTCGGTATGTCCTGAAGCTTCAATGCACCGGTAGAATCGATGATACGCGGATCGTCATAAGGGAAGCCGGAAATACGCGCCACGCTGGAGCCCGCCGCGATGATGGCGTGCTCGAAGGTGATGTTTTTGCTGCCTTCGGCGGTTGCGACGACGAGGCTATTGGGAGAAGTGAATTTCGCTTCGCCTTGCACCACCTGCACCTTGCGTTGTTTGGCGAGTTGCTTTAATCCACCGGTGAGCTTGACGACGACGCTATCTTTCCAGGAGCGAATTTTGTCGATATCGATTGTCGGCTTGCCGAAAGTCACGCCGTGTTGCGCGGTCTCTTCGGTTTCATTGATTACCTTGGCGACATGTAACAACGCCTTGGACGGGATGCAGCCAACATTCAGGCAAACGCCGCCGAGGCTGGCATGGCGTTCCACCAACACCACCTGTTTGCCCAGATCGGCAGCACGAAATGCGGCAGTGTAGCCGCCAGGGCCTGCGCCGATTACGACAACTTCGGCGTGTAAATCACCCGCTCCAACCTTGACTTCGATGTTTTGGCTCATATCGATTCTTCCAGAATGGCTAACTTGTCCGCAGATTACGCAGATTCACGCAGATTAAAATCAGAGGTTTTCAATCTGTGTCAATCTGCGTAATCTGCGGACAGTGTTGTTACGTTAAGTGCGAACCTGCCCGCTACCCAGCACGATAAATTTCTGCGAGGTCAGCCCTTCCAGTCCCACCGGGCCGCGCGCGTGGATCTTGTCGGTGGAGATGCCGATCTCCGCACCAAGGCCGTATTCGAAGCCGTCGGCGAAGCGCGTCGAGGCGTTCACCATCACCGAGCTGGAATCCACCTCGCGCAGGAAGCGCATCGCCTTGGTGTAATTCTCTGTGACAATGCTGTCGGTGTGCTGTGAGCCATAAGTGTTGATATGTTCAATGGCCTCATCCAGCCCGGCAACCACTCGCACCGCGAGGATCGGCGCGAGATATTCGGTGCGCCAGTCCTCCTCGGTGGCTGCTTTCATTTGTGGAACGTTGGCCATTTGCGCAACAATGGCGCGCGCCGCAGCGTCGCCGCGCAGCTCGACATTTTTTTCGAGATAAATTTTGCACAGCGGTGACAGCACTTTTGCGGCCACACTTTGCGCCACCAGCAACGTCTCCATCGCGTTGCATACGCCATAGCGGTGCGTCTTGGCGTTGTCCGCGATGCGGATCGCCTTGTCGAGGTCTGCCTCGTCGTCGATATACACATGGCAGATGCCGTCCAGATGCTTGATCACCGGAATGCGCGCTTCCTCGGAGATACGCGCGATCAGGCTCTTGCCGCCGCGCGGCACGATCACGTCCACATAATCCTTCATAGTGATGAGTTCGCCCACGGCGGCTCGGTCGGTGGTGGCAATCACCTGCACGGCCGTCTCCGGCAATCCGGCGGCGCGCAGCCCGGCATGCACACAAGCCGCTATCGCCTGATTGGAATGAATCGCTTCCGAACCGCCGCGCAGAATCGCCGCATTGCCGGATTTCAAGCATAGCCCGGCCGCATCCGCCGTGACGTTGGGGCGCGACTCGTAAATGATGCCGATCACGCCGAGCGGCACGCGCATCTTGCCGACCTGAATACCGGAAGGGCGGTAGCTCAGGTCGCTGATTGCGCCGATCAAGTCTGGCAGTTGCGAGATTTGCAGCAGCCCCTCGGCCATGGAGCACACGGTCTTTTCAGTTAACCTGAGGCGATCTATCGAAGCCTCGTCCAGCCCGTTGCCGCACGCCGTCGCGACATCTTTGGCATTTTCGGCCAGCAGTCGAGCCGTTTGGTTTTGCAATACGGCAGCGATTTCCGTCAGCGCACGATTCTTGGTCGCAGTGTCAGCCTGCGCCATAACGCGCGAAGCCGCGCGGGCTTTTTGCCCGACGGACTTCATATATTGTTTGATGTCTTCCATGATATTTCCTTGAAGCTGATGAGGCGCATTTTAGCACTTGAGGTAAAATGCGCGCCTCGTTTTGTCATTCCCGCGCAGGCGCATATGCGCTAACTTATCTTGTTCCTCCCCCTTCAAGGGGGAGGTTAGGTGGGGGATGGGGGTTGATACCCATCAAATTCAACCCCATCCCCACCCCAGCCCTCCCCTTGAAAGGGAGGGAGAAATACTTTGACGCACTTAAGTTAGCGCTTATGCGCGCAGACGTGAATCCAGTTGGTTTAACTGGCCTGCGTAGCAGACAAAACCAAGCTGTCGTCCCACTGCGTGGGTTTTATTAAATAACTGGATTCCCGCCTGCGCGGGAATGACAAAAAATGTCCGACATACTCAACAAAATTCTCGCGGTCAAAGCGCAGGAAGTAGCTTCCGCTCTCGCCGCCAAGCCGCTTTCAGCCATGCGCGCCGAGGCGGAGCAGACTGCGGCAGCGCGCGATTTCACCGGTGCGATCCGCGCCAAAATTGGCGCAGGCCAAGCCGCCGTAATTGCGGAAATCAAGAAGGCCAGTCCGAGCAAAGGAGTATTGCGCGCCAATTTCAGCCCCGCCGAAATCGCTGCCAGCTACGCGCGACATGGCGCGGCATGTTTGTCGGTGCTGACCGACGAGCAATTCTTTCAGGGCAGCGCGGACTACCTGAAGCAGGCGCGCGCCGCCTGCGCGCTGCCGGTATTGCGCAAGGATTTCATGGTAAACGAATACCAGATTTACCAGGCGCGCGCGATGGGTGCGGATGCTGTCCTGCTGATCGCCGCCGCGCTGGATGTGGCGCAGATGAAGGCATTCGAGACGCTAGCACACAGTCTCGGCATGGCGGTGCTGGTGGAAGTGCATAACGGCGCGGAACTGGATGCCGCGCTGCAACTGACCACGCCGTTAATCGGCGTAAACAACCGCAACCTGCACACCTTCGAAGTAAGCCTGCAAACCACGCTGGACTTATTGACGCATATTCTAGACGGGCGCATCGTGGTCACCGAAAGCGGGATCCTTAAGGCAGCAGATGTCGAACTGATGCGCGGCAACCGGGTGGATGTATTCTTGGTCGGAGAGGCATTTATGCGCGCGAATGATCCGGGTGCAGAGCTGAAAAAGGTTTTTGGATAAACAGTTTGAATCCGGGCTGGCGGTGGATGGTGGATAACCAACATCTTAAAATGTGCAATTAAGCAACTGACAAGCATTGAAAATACGCTGCCAGAAAGCCGCCGTTCGTGGGGTGCGACAAAGTGCCATTAGCTGCACCTCGATAATTTTCCGCAAAGTGTTCGCTTGTGAGTAAGCTGAACTCGATTGTAACGCTAAATATTTCGTCATGTTTCGGTGAATAGAGCCTCAGTTCACGATTGTCTTTGCAGCGTGGGCGGTCAAGCAGCTTGATCTGGCG
>CAIZNF010000261.1 GCA_903934275.1 uncultured Nitrosomonadales bacterium | reverse complement strand
TCAAGATTCCTCACTTCGTTCGGAATGACAGTTTTTTATCCACAAGCGACAATTTGTTGTCGCTTAATTTTGCATTAGAGACTATTACGGTCAACGCACTCGCGCTGTTGCTGTGTCTTGTGGCTCATTTTGTGGTGAAGCCCGCGCAGCGATTTGTTTGCCTCCTCTGATAAAATCACCAACCATTCGACTAGCAGCCTGTCGGGCTTCTCATTAATCCCACTAACAACTCAGTCTTGCTGATCAAATCTGGTGGCGATTTTTAAAAAGTTATTTTCAGTTCTTCATAAAAGGATAATTTGACAGACCACGGCTCTGGATCGCTACGCGAGCTTCACGTTAAATGGCGCGAATCGCGGCGCAGCATTCGCCAACAAGTTCTGGCCCACGGTAAATCAGGCCACTGTATAGCTGCACCAATGATGCCCCGGCATTGATTTTTTCGGCAGCATCCGCGCCGTTCAAAATACCACCTACGCCGATGATCGGCAATGTACCTTGCAATTCTGCGGCCAGACGGCGTATCACGGCGGTGGACTTGTCGCGCACCGGTGCGCCGCTCAGGCCACCGATTTCCGTGCCATGCGGCAAATTCTCCACACCTTCGCGCGATAACGTGGTGTTGGTGGCGATCACGCCGTCAATGCGATGTTTCATCAGCAATTGCGCGATTTGTGCGATTTGTTCGCTTTCCATATCAGGTGCAATTTTCAGGGCGATGGGCACGTATTTGCCATGCATGTCGGCGAGCTTTTGCTGTTCGTCCTTGAGCAGTTTCAGCAGATTATTCAGCGCATCTTCGCCCTGCAATTGGCGCAGGTTCTTGGTGTTGGGTGAGGAGATGTTGACGGCGACGTAACTCGCGTGCGCGTATACTTTTCGCAGGCAAATCAGATAATCGTCCGCCGCATTTTCAATCGGTGTGGCGGCGTTCTTGCCGATGTTGATACCCAATATGCCGCGATAGTCGGCGCGCCGCACGTTTTCGATTAGCTTGTCCACGCCGTCATTATTGAAGCCCATGCGGTTGATGATGGCCTTGGCCTGCGGCAGGCGGAACAGGCGCGGTTGGGGGTTGCCCGGCTGTGGCAGCGGCGTGACAGTGCCGATTTCGATGAAGCCAAAACCGAGCGCCGCCAGGCCGTCGATGCAGTCACCATTTTTGTCGAGCCCGGCGGCGAGGCCGACCGGATTGGGGAACGTCAGCCCCATCGCGGTGCGTGGGTTGTCGGTCGGGTGCGTTGCGATAATGCTGCTTAAGCCGAATGAATGCGCCGATTGCAGGCCGCCCAGGATAAGGTTGTGCGCAGCTTCCGAGTCAAGCTGAAAAAGCGCACAGCGGAATAATGAATACATGTTTATATACCTTTGTTTGTCATGTTGGTGAAGGTCATGTTCTGTCAAATAGCGTTACGGCAATTCTCCTTCGGCTGAACTCAGGTCATGCTTGTCGATTGTGCACCAAACGCCGTCTATCAAGCCTTGTGCGGGCTGGTACACGGTTTTGTAAGCCATTTTGCGGCTGTGTTTGATCCAGTAGCCCAAGTAGACGAAATCCAGATCGAGTTTGCGGCACAGCTCGATTTGCCACAGCACGTTGTAAACCCCAAAGCGTGTACCCGGTAAATCCGGCTCGTAGAAAGTGTATACCGATGACAATCCATCACTGAGTAAATCAATCACACTGATTATGCGCAGTACACCCTGATCGCGGAATTCCACCAGCAGTGAATCGACATGGCTTTGCAGTAGAAAATTTTGATACGACTCGCGATCGTCATTGTCCATGCCGCCATCCCTGTGCCGTGCGCGCTGATAGCGTAAATAAAGATCGTAATACTCGGGGTCGTCTTGCAGCCGGTGCAGGCTGACATCCAGATTGGCATGTAGCGCCCAAGCGCGCCGCTGTGAGCGGTTTGTCGTGAATTGTTTTGCCTGGACGCGCAGCGGTACACAAGCGCTACAGTTAGCGCAACGCGGGCGGTAGGTATAGGTTCCGCTACGGCGAAAGCCGTGTTGCAACAACTCCGAATATACCGGGGTGTTGATCAGGAAGGCGGGCGTGGCGACTTGTGAGCACGCCGTCAGGTTGGGCAAATAGCTGCACGGATACGGCGCGGTCATATAGAAGCGCAGCGCGGAGAGCGGGATGTCGTTAAGCAGGCTCATGTAAAAAGATCGGTGTCGAATTGCCAGTGAGTAATCGGCGCACAGTTTACCAATTCTTGCAGCCGCGCGATAAATTCGTTGCGCGGGATTTCGCGTGCGCCGAGCGAAGCGAGGTGCGGCGTATTCATCTGGCAGTCGATCATGCTTGTCATGGAGCAGGTTGCAGAGCCGGGTTGCCACTGTTCAAGCTGTTTGGCTAAATGCGCCAACGCGATTTTTGATGCGTCGTTGGCATTGCTGAACATCGACTCGCCGTAGAACATACGCCCGATGCAAATGCCATACAAGCCCCCCACTAGTTTTCCGCCAACCCAGGTTTCCACCGAATGTGCATAGCCCATCCGGTGCAACTCGCAATACGCCGCGATCATATCTTCGTGTATCCATGTGCCGTGATGCCCGTTTCGCGGCGCGGCACAGTCGCGCATCACTTGTTCGAAAGCGGTGTCGCAGCGCACTTCGTAAGCATGATTGCGCAGCACTTTAGCGAGTGAGCGGGAAATTTTAAATTCACCCGGAACCAGCACCATGCGCGGATCTGGGCTCCACCACAGGATCGGTTCGCCCGGATTAAACCAGGGAAATATCCCGCGTCGGTAGGCATCCAGCAGGCGTGCGGCAGACAAATCTCCTCCCGCCGCAAGCAAGCCGTTGGGCGAGCGCAGGGCGCGTTCGGCAGGCGGAAATGGCGCATTGCTGGCCAGCCATGAGATCACTCCTTAATTCCTTTCAAAATATTATCCACCAAAGCCATTTTGTGGTTATATAGCCGCGAGTGAAAAAATTGGCTAGTGAGGTCAACAATGTTATCGGGCATATTTAGCAAAAAATCCGATCACCCCATGGCGGATATCAAGTCTGTGCAAGCGTTATTGGACGACTTGCCGAAGAATGACGCGCACAAAACGCTCATGGAGCTGACCGATTGGGTAGAGTCAGTGTCGGATAATACCGATTTTAAGCTGGATCACCAGTTTGCTGTATTGCTCCTGCTCGACGAGGCCGCGCAACCTTATGCGCGGAAACTGGCACGCGATTATTTTGCGCCGCAAGAGCTGAATAAATTTCAGGAGAACCGTTTGTGGCTGGTTCTGGGTAATTTGTTTCGCCATACTGCCAAGGCTTACTGTGCGGTGTTCAACCGTTATTGCAGCGGTGACAAAGGTGCCGCTGCCGTCAAAGCGCATGTGCCGTTGCTGGCGGTTCGTGCGGTGCATTCCATGGCCGGGCAGTTGAAATATATTTGCGCGCACTATGGCCCAATCGATAAAACAATTTGGGACAATCTTGCCAAAATTTACCGGCATGCCGAGCAACAGCAATATCTGGATACACCGCTAGGCCTTTATTCCGGTGTGTCCGGAAACACTACGGTAAAACGAGAAATTGGACATCTGCTAGGATGGTACGGTTGCGGGGTCGGCACCCTGAGCCAACTGTATATGCACCTGACCGAGCGCATTGCGGCCCAATACTGCCACGACATTTACATGGGCGTGCAGCAAGATGCAGGCAGCCTGTTCAGCTTTGATCTGGATCGCCCATCAGCGCCGATGCGTGTCAAGGTCGGCACTGCCGTGCATCCATCCACACGCTTTATCGGCATGGCGGCGATGCAGCCGAAACTGGAAGCGCTGATCAAAGCACTGGAAAAAAAGGTTGTCCCGGAAAATATCAACCTGGGCGGGACATACGATGCTGAACAGGTGCGCGAGGCCGCGCAATTTCTTCTGGATTATTTGATAGAGCCACCGTTGCGGCGCAGTGTGCGCCGCGGTATCAAGGTTAATTTGAATGTGGCGAGCGGTTTCGCCAAGGTGATCGAGCGCACCGATGTAGGGTTGAATTTCAACGAGGAACAACCGGCACTCTGGGAGGTAGATGACATCAGCATCAGCGGTTTTTTTACCGTGTTGCCCGTGCAGGGGACGGATGGGCTGCGTATCGGCAGCCTGCTCGGCGTGCAACCGGACGGCGTACCGCATTGGGGTGTCGCGGTGGTGCGCCGTCTGATGCGCGATGATGCGAACCAGTTGCATGTGGGCGTGGAGATGCTGGCCAATCAGATAATCGGCGTGGCCTTGTCCCAAAGCGGCGGGGGCGGAGGCGGAGAATTTGAAGACGGGCAACCAGCCCTGTGGCTGCAAGCAAAACAAGGTGCGCCCTCGGGAGAGGTCAGCTTGTTGATGAAAGTGGATACGTTTTCAGCGCATCGTAGTTTGCAGACTCAGATGGATGGGAAAAGCTATTTGCTGATCCCTAGCGGATTGTTGGAAAAAGGTCTTGATTATGATTTGGCAAAATTTCGCATCATCGTGCAGGAAAAGGAGTCAGAACGATAATGGCGATGCATCTGCAAAGGGTATTTGAATGACTGCTTATAGGCGGCTATTTTAGATGCTTGAATGAACGGTGCGTGCCATGAACTGCCAGTTGATGTTTCCACTGAGAATGTCGGCTTCTCGGCCTATGCGGACGATGGTGGGTTATCTGATTCAGCTTGCTGCGAACGTCTGCTTACTGAAATACCGAACTTCAAGCAAGCGCTTCAAACTCTTTCGTGGTGCAAGGGGAAAAGTTCATGGGCCAAGGGCTGGTCAGCTTGCAAAGCACGCGATATTGAGCGGGCGCATTGAGATTAACCTGCTCTACGGTAACCTTCACCTGGTCAGGGCCAGTGGATTTAATCAGTTGAGTAAACTCCGCCGAATAGTAGCGGGGCGCGTAACCGACAAGGGTGATGGGTTCTACAGTGCGCATCAACAACGCCATCGGGTCATGGGGATTCTGTAAATCCTGCATCAGATACAAACGCTCACCCGGTTTCAACTGCTGGGCACGCTCCTGATTTTCCGTATGCAGGTGACGCAGTCCCCGGCAGAAAAAATAAACCTCATAGTTTTTACCAGTGGTTGGCTCGGGACAGGGAAAAAGCTCCAGGGAATCGGTCGCACGCAAACCGCCAGTGCGCGCGAGTTCCTCTAACTCGTCATACCGGGCCTCATTCAATCCCAACCATTTCAGGTAGTCGCCATACTCGGGACGATTCTTCGCCAAAATCCGGTTGGCGAAGAGGGGGAATAACTTCTCCGACTTGTATGCCGAATGCAAATCCTGCATGACGCCAAACGGCCTGAAATCGGGCATAGTCTCCGCACCGCGCGTGTAAACAAAGCGATAAACGCCGTCTTCATGCGTAAGTCGACCCACCGGCGCCCAGCTACGGTTTTTCATATCTTGCCATGCGACAAACAGCGCTTTCATTGCATCCACACTTCCATATTAACCACCCGAATATTTCAGGATTCTTTGCATATTGACCTCCAGTATCCTACACGCAAAATCACGCGCAGGCGCTGAAATCTCCGAACCGGGAACTTCCGCCAATATGGTCCTGAACCCCTCAAGATTGATATCGGCCAGCTTGCCCATCCAGTAACTGGCCGCGTCAGGGCGAATTTTAGCTGCTTCTGTGAATGCTTCCAAGGTTCCCAATGGCTTGGAGCTGGAGGGGGATGCATACAGGGCCGATATGGCACGCTGGACATAAGCTTCCACGCTACGCCCCTTGTCACGAGTAGCCAGCATCTCGGTGCGAACTTTATCGGTCTCGTTCCGCCCCAGGCTGGAAGCATGATCGAATGTAGGCGCAAAAAAAACACCCTTGTCCGGCACAAAAACCAGCCCCCAATTCTCGTGGTGGCGATCCTGGTTGCTGATCAGCGCATCCAGCATGAGGTAACCTGCAAAGAGGCCCGCAGAATCCTTGATTGCAGATGGCGCCGCCCAGCCTAATGGCAATCCGATAGCCTTGGCAGATGCCACCGCCATCACGGAACGCACGGTGTGCTGCCGCACCTTATAACGCTTGCCCTCTTCATAGTCATTGATGATCTTTGCCAGCAACTCGTTGCCACACACCAGACGTCCGCCCTCCGGGACAAATATCGGAGACACGACACCTTTGCGCTCCTTCCAGACCGCCAGATCATAGGTGGCATGGGGAATATCAAGAAGCTGGCAAATTTCACAGCAGACCTTCTCCGCCCAATTTTCGCCCGTGCCCGGCCTGCCCTCCTTGAACAACATGCTATGCCCGCCCTGATCGCGAAACCAGAACTTGGTTTTTGTACCCAACTGCTCAAGCTGGGTAGGCGCGTCGTCGGGAAGCTGAATGATTGGGTAACTCATGGGTTCGATTCTTGATTTTACTCGCTGAGCAGCTGAAGAATCTGTTCGACATGGTCGTGCTCACCATCGGGATACCACACAGGCGTTATGTGCGCATCAGCAAGGCGTTGGTCGAGAACTTGGCGCTTTGCGGTGTCGGCTGGGCTGGCGAGAAGCGCGTAGTGGTGGGGCAGGTTGTCGCCACCAAGCTCCTGCGCGACTTTCATAAAGGTCTGGATGGTACGGTCGGCGGAGAGGCTGCAACCGACGAAGAGGAAGCTGTAACTGGTGAAGAGGCGCTTCAGCAGTTTCGGCAACGGGAAGTCGAAATGGATGTTGCCGTCATTGCCGTAGGCGGTATCGTATTCGGCTTGAATCAACACGCGCTCGGCAGCATTGTCGAGGTTGCCATGCAATTTCAAAAGGTAGCGATCACCGGCAGGAATCGCGCGGAAGAAGGCGTTCGCCATTCCCCGCCCGGTCACTTTTTCAACGAATGCCCGGCCCTCGCTCGTATAGACCTGTTCGAGCACCCGGTCGAAATTGGTGGTGACTGCACAACTGTCGAACAGGCGTGGTAACAGCGTCACTGCACCAGAAATATTTTCCGGCGTCTTGAAGTCGCGTTCGAAATCGAGATTGAAGCGGTTTACACCGAGCGCCTGAACCAGATCATTCATCACACCTTCGTAATCGCCGTTTATTTCCAGCCGTTCGCGCATGGCATCTGCATCAAGATTTGCCTCCGGGCAGAGGCCGAGCAAATACTCCTTCCACTCCGGAAGCCCCGCGCTTTTTGACATGCCTGCGCCAACAAACGGAATGACGAAGCCGCGCTGGCAGGCGCGTTTTAGTTCATCGAAGCGAGCAAGGTTGCGGGTGAATTGATCCGTGTTGAGGATGCGTGATTTTTCTTCCTGGTCATAGCGTTTGGCCTCTTGATCGTAGAGCGCACGGTCGCCGAAGTAGAAGGCACGGCTGGGTTTCGCGAGGGGAATTTCCTCATCACCGCGTTTGCAGATGACCTGAATATCCTCACTTTCCTCGTCGTCGATGACTTCGTCGAAGCGGCGGTTCTTGCCGATGCCAGCAAGTTCTTCCAGCGAGGCTTCGTGGTCAAAAGTAAACATGTGATTCTTCGACATAGTTCAATTCTGCGCGGTCAGTTCGGCGACCACGGCTGCCATGAGCTTTACGGCGCTGGTGCGGGAGGCGGCAAGCTGGGTTTCCAACTGATCCACCAAGGCCATGAGTCGATCCACTTTGGTGACGATGCGGTGTTGTTCGGCAAGAGGTGGAATGGGGACGAGGAAGTCGCGTAAAAGACCAAGATTGAGGCCTTCGTAAGCGATACCCCGGAGGCTCTCGTCGACTTTGTTTTGGAAATAAGGTGCTGCGACAACATTCAGAAGAAAATTAGCATCGATTTCTGCGTGTACGGGAACTACGGCTACTTCCCGCGCAATGTTGAACCCCTTCAAGGACTGAGGAACGACGGCGCATCCGCCGAGTGTTCCTCGAACATTGATCAAGACCTCACCTCCTTCGAGAATTGTTCGCCCATATTCTGATGAGAGCTCCTCGGTCACTTTACGGATACCGCTAAGATCGATCCTACGAAAACGGACATTGCTGCAACGCAAAACATAGACGCCTCCTTGCTGCGGTTCAGGGCCAAGTTTAATCACACCATAAGAAATACCCCGCTTCGAATTCAGGATGGAGCCAAGCTTTGCGACTGACCAACCACCTGGAAGGTTAAATGGTAGATCATTGAGATCCACTTCGGGCACGCTGTTTTTCCCGGGCTTTCGGCCTAAGTTATCTAACAAAATTCGCTGGAGTAACACTTCGCCAAGCTCGTCGTTTGCGTTCTGCGGGACGAGCTTGCCTTGCACAGCAAGGGTGAGAATGGATTTGCGCAAGTCGGCGGGGGTGATGGTGTAGGAGTCGTGAAACAGAAAGTCGAGGTTGGCCGGGGTGGGGGCTTCGGCGAAGCGCGCGAGGGACGCGCGGGCGAGCGCGGCGTGGCGGGTGTCACGTTCCTGCTGCTGTGCCTCCAGCCGGTCACACAAAGCCATCAACTCATCCACCTTTGCCACGATGCGCTTCTGCTCTTCTTCGGGGGGCAATGGAATAGGCAGTGAAATGAACTCACTGCGCGCAATGCCGCCGATGATCCCGGTCATTCTGGCGGCGAACTCCCTAAAGAACGTCGGCGCTTGATAAACGTAGAATATATATCGGTGATGAATGCCTTCCCAGACCTCGTTCGCATAAAGCTTGTTGCCAAAGCAAATATCGCGATCGGCAATCCCAATCTTCCGCCCAGCACTTCCACCTTCGGCACAAATCAATACGGCTTTCGCACGAGCCACCTTGAAGCGAGGATCACCAAGCGCGACTTTCAGTCCGTTGTCGTATACCAATGTATTTCGTCCGTAGCCGACATCTTTAGTTGCTATAAAGGGCAGGCCGTCTTCGATCTTCGCGAGTTCGGCTTTGCCGCTCTCACTAACACTATCGCCGTTGAATATCCGTCCAGTGTTACCAAGTCTTGTCCACTCCCATCCCGGTGGGATATGAAGATAGGCATCATCACCAACAGGAGGAAGCGCCGCTTGTTTCCGAACCTTCCCGGCTTGAATGCCGGTCTCCGTCCGTTTGAGTAGTGCGGATGCAGGCTCGTCGCTGTCGTTGTGCGGAACAAGGTTACCGCGGATCGCTGATTCGAGGATCAACTCCCGCATCTTCGCTATCGCATTCGGCGTATCTGCAAACTGCTCGAACTTCTCGAAAAACCGCTCCAGTTTCATGCGTCGCTTCCGGCTTTTTCAGTGAGGGCGTGATGGAGCTCCTGCTTCAACGCAGTGCGCGTCTCGGTGATCTGCGCCAGCAGCTTTTCATATTCCGGCAGCAGGTGATCCACGTCGCCGGGGCCGGTGTCGGAGTTGTGCGGGTTTTTCAGGTCGAGGTTGTAGTTGCCCGTCTTGATGGTTTCAATCGAGACGCGCCAAGCCTGTTCGTTTTCTACGCGATTATTCCACCACGCTCGTTCCGGCTCGAACTCTTCGATGCGGATCGGCTTGCCTTTGTTGTAGCTCTTCGCGCCGGTTGGATACGGATGCTCGTAATACCACACCTCGGTGGTGGGCTGGCCTTTGGTGAAGAACAGCAGGTTGGTGCGGATGCCGGTGTAGGGGTTGAACACGCCGTTGGGCAGGCGCACGATGGTGTGCAGGTTGCACTCGCGCAGCAGCTCTTCCTTGATGCGCGTCTTCACACCTTCGCCGAACAGCGTGCCGTCCGGCAACACCAGCCCGGCACGGCCTCCCGGCTTGAGGATTTTCATCAGCAGCACGAGAAATAAATCGGCAGTTTCGCGGGTGCGGAATTCGGACGGGAAATTGGCTTCGATACCGTCTTCTTCCATGCCGCCGAACGGCGGGTTGGTGACGATCACGTCCACGCGCTCCTTGGGCGACCAATCGCGTAGCGGGCGCGCCAGCGTGTTGTCGTGGCGCACGTTGGAAGGTACGTCGATGCCGTGCAACAGCAGGTTGGTCATGCACAGTACATGCGGCAGGTGCTTTTTTTCGATGCCCTGAAAGCAGTCTTGAATGATATGTTCGTCGGCTTCGGTCTTGGCCTGTTTGCGCAGGTGTTCGATGGCGCAGGTGAGAAAGCCGCCGGTGCCGCAGGCGGGATCGAGGATAGTTTCGCCGAGGCGCGGGTTGACCTGTTCGACGATGAATTGGGTGACGGCGCGCGGGGTGTAGAACTCGCCCGCGTTGCCCGCAGACTGGAGGTCTTTGAGGATTTTCTCGTAGATGTCGCCGAACATGTGGCGGTCATCGGAGGCATTGAAGTCGATGCCGTTGACCTTGTTGATGACCTGCCGCATTAGGGTGCCGTTCTTCATGTAGTTGTTGGCATCCTCGAAGGTCATGCGGATCAGCCCGGCGATTTTGTCGGCGCCGCCCGTCATCGCCTTGAGTTTCGGCAATAGCGTATTGTTGACGAAGTCGAGCAGCGCCTCGCCGGTGATGCCTTCTTCATTGGTGGCCCACTCCGACCAGCGCAGATGCTTGGGCAGCGGCGATTTGTAGTGGTCGCGCAGGATTTCGAGTTCTTTTTCGCGGTCGTCGAAAATCTTCAGGAAGAACATCCAGCCAAGCTGTTCGAGTCGCTGTGCGTCGCCGTAAGTACCGGCATCCTTGCGCATG
>CAIZNF010000260.1 GCA_903934275.1 uncultured Nitrosomonadales bacterium | reverse complement strand
TAGCGAGCAGGCCGAAGTGCGAGGCGCACGGAGCGCAGTAACCGGAATGCACTTGAGCGTATGATGATTATGAGCACCACATAATTCCATTTCTCCTCCAAGTGGAAAACAACTTGTCGGGCTGTGCCCGACAGCTATGTTTGGCGGGTAGAGCCCGCCCTACGAAATCGCCCCCCGTGGGGGCGATCCCCAAGCCGTGATTTCCCATCGTCCCATCGCGACCAGGAGGTCGCTCTTACGTTTTGCACTAATGAAGAAATGGAATAACACAGCAATCCGGCTGCGCAGTAATTTTTAAAACACGTTCTGAAATAAAGCACCCCGCCCCAAGGGGCGAGGTATTAACACCGCTCTCCAAGCTGCTGGCTTTCGTCAGCCTTCGCCCCAAGGGGCGGGGAATTTACCCAGAGAGATTAATGTGATTTCATCACAACGGGAATGCGTCGTGATCCAAAGGCTTTTTTGAATTGCTCAAAATGTCCGGCCACTGCCGAGCCGCATTTCGGGCAAGTGCCTTGTGCGGTGAGCGTGTATTGACGGATTTCATACCAGTCACGCACGATCAACGGATGCTGGCAGGTTGGGCAGTATGTTGTGCCGCCGTTCAGGTCATGCACATTGCCGGTATAGACATACAGCAGTCCCGCAGCTCGGGCGATTTGCCGCGCCTGAGTCAGCGTTTCCGGCGGAGTGGGCGGAATGTCGGTCATCTTGTAGTCGGGGTGGAAGGCGCTGAAATGCAGCGGCACATCCACGCCGAGCTCTTTGGCGATCCACTCGCTCATCGCGTCGATCTCTTGCGCTGAATCGTTGCGACCGGGGATCAGCAGCGTGGTGATCTCGAACCATACTTTTGTTTCGTGCCTAAGGTATTTCAGCGTGTCCAGCACCGGTTGCAGATGCCCGCCGCAAAGCTTGACGTAGAACTCATCGGTGAATGCCTTGAGGTCGACATTGGCGGCATCCATCTTGGCGTAAAAGTCGCGGCGCGACTGGTCGTGCATATAGCCGGATGTGACTGCCACCGTCTTGATGCCGTGCTCGCGGCAGGCATCGGCCACGTCCATCGCGTATTCTGCGAAGATTATCGGGTCGTTATAGGTGAAGGCCACGCTCTTGCAACCCATTCCGGCTGCGGTGCGCGCGATGGCTTCCGCACCGGCCTGATCGGCGAGTTTATCGAAGCTGCGCGACTTGGAGATATCCCAGTTCTGGCAGAATTTGCAGGCGAGATTGCAGCCCGCCGTGCCGAACGACAGGACACTGCTGCCCGGATAAAAATGGTTCAGCGGCTTCTTTTCGATCGGATCGACGCAGAATCCCGAGGAGCGACCATAGGTGGTGAGCACCATCGTGTCGCCGACGCGCCCGCGCACGAAGCATGAGCCGCGCTGCCCGTCGCGCAGCTTGCAGTCACGCGGACACAGGTCGCACTGGATACGACCATCATCAAGCAAATGCCAGTATTTGGCCGGGTACTGTTCGTCGATGCTGATCGGTTCGTCCATGTCAAACCTCCTTAAAGTGTAGGTCGGGCTCTGCCCAACATGGTGGGCAAAGCCCACATCCCGCGACACGTTACTGGCGAAGCCAGCCGTTTGCGGGAGCGGGTGTGAGGCGGCCATTCCCGCCCCGGATGCTTCGCAACGCTGTGTCATGGCCGCCACCCTTGGTTATTACATCAACCAACGTGAACCAGGATTACTATTTCTTTTCACTCCATTTTTCTACGCTATAACGCGACAGCTTGATGCCTTCGGCCCAGAAGTCATCGGGTAGTCCCGCCTTGCGTTTGAGCATGGCGAGAAACTGGCGCGGTTGTGCGAGGTTTTCCCATACCTGCGGTAAGAACGTGCTGCGGTAGCCGTCATATTCGAAGATGACACCATCCACGCCCGGACGGAGCTGCGTAAGCGCGTCCAGCTCGTCCCTGAAGTGCATCGGCTGCGCCGGGGTAAGCAGCGACACCTCGATGACCACCCCGGCAAACTCCTCCGCTGTGAGCGGCGCGAAGCGCGGGTCATGTATCGCCGCTGCCACCGCGTTGCAGCACACATCTTCGGCGAGCGGGCGATGCGCCTCCAGGCTGCCGATGCAGCCGCGCAGCTGTCCATGCAAGGTGAGTGTGACGAAGGTCGCGCCGGGCTGTTGCAACCAATCGGCTTGCGGGGTGTTTTGCCTGACCAGACCGAGTTGTTCTGCGATGGCATTGCGCGCCAGTTGCAGCAGAATGCGGCCATGCTCCCGATCATCTGCCAGGGTATCCGGCTCGCCTTGCGTAAAAGCGATGGCAGCATAGCCCACCACCTGGTCATGCGATCCGGCCGTGTCACCGGAGTTGCGCAAGTCGAGCAGATGAGGCGTGAGGTGGTGATTTTTGGCCGCAACAATCAGGCCGCTGATCGGCGTGCCGCCGCAGGCACGGTCATGTGTGATGGGTTGGTGCAGCTTCAGGATGGACTGCACCGTTTCGTTATCCACTTGCCGTGCGGTGGAGTAGTGCAGGTAATGGGATAGATCTGAGCTGATCACGATCAGCGTCTCATCGCCGCCCCATAGAACTTCTAATACTTCGGCAACCTCCTCCGCCGAGGCCATGCCGACCGCCAGCGGCAGCAGCTTAAAATTCGGCAACATGCTTTGCAGGAACGGCAGTTGCACTTCCAGCGAATGCTCCTGCGCATGTACCTGCGCGCTGACCGTGACTTGCGGCAAATGCGCGATAGCTTGCGCAGCCTCCGAATCCAACTGCACGTTGCCGAGCGGTGTGGCAAAAGCGTCCGCACCCGGCAGCGCCAGCCCGCGCACCGCGACGCGATGGGTGGGGCCGAGCAGCACCACGCGGCGGATTTTTGGTGCGATATTTTTCAGCGTGGCATAAGCGCTGGCGGCAATCGCGCCGGAATAGACATAGCCCGCATGCGGTGCGATCAACGCCTTGGGAGCAAGCTCGCTCGGGCGCGCCTCGGACAGCATGGCGCGCACGTCACGCATCAATACACTGGCTTCTCCGGGATAAAACATACCTGCAACAGCGGCGGATCGAATATTTTGCATGGCAGTCCTCGCATTCCATTGTTCATCACAAGGTTAAAAGGAACCTCTATAAATCCAAACTCCGTCACGATACTGCATTGCTCATAAAAAATTACTCCTAACATATCAGACATATGCGTCGTCGAAATTTTTTATTCGC
>CAIZNF010000259.1 GCA_903934275.1 uncultured Nitrosomonadales bacterium | reverse complement strand
GTGGAGCTGGGTTTTGGTCAGGTAGAAAAGGCTTAAAAAGCGGGAGGGGATAAGGGATGGTGGGTAAGTGTGGAGCCGCTGCGGCTTTACTTTTCACCTTTCACTCTTCACTCTTCTCTGTATTAAACGGGGAGCGTATCGGGGCAGTTGCGGTATGCGTTTAACCCACTGTTAAGGAGTTGTAACGTGGCAAAGAAAATTATTGGCTATATCAAGCTGCAAGTGCCTGCGGGCAAGGCGAATCCGAGTCCGCCAATAGGTCCAGCATTGGGTCAGCGCGGCCTGAACATCATGGAGTTCTGCAAAGCATTTAATGCGCAGACCCAAGGTGTTGAACCCGGTCTGCCGATTCCGGTGGTGATTACCGCTTTCGCGGACAAGAGCTTCACTTTTATCATGAAAACCCCGCCCGCGACCATTCTGATCAAGAAGGCCGCCGGCGTGCAAAAGGGCAGTAAAACACCTCATACCGACAAGGTGGGTAAGCTGACTCGCAAGCAAGCGGAAGAAATCGCAACAACCAAGATGCCCGATCTGACCGCTGCTGACATGGATGCAGCAGTACGCACCATCGCCGGTAGCGCGCGCAGCATGGGTATCACCGTGGAGGGTGTATAACATGTCCAAACGTTATAAAGCAATTGCAGCCAAAATTGATCGCGATAAGTTGTATTCTTTGAGCGATGCGTTGAATCTGGTTAAAGAAACTGCCGTGGCGAAATTCGATGAATCTATCGATATCGCGATAAATCTTGGCATTGATGCGCGAAAATCGGATCAGCTGGTACGAGGTTCTGTGGTGTTGCCTAAAGGAACCGGTAAAACGGTGCGTGTAGCCGTATTCGCGCAAGGTGCCAAGGCCGAGGAAGCCAAGGCTGCCGGTGCAGATATCGTGGGCTTTGACGATCTGGCTGAATCCATCAAGGGTGGCAATTTGAACTTCGATGTGCTGATCGCCAGCCCGGATGCGATGCGTCTGGTCGGGCAATTGGGTCAAATTCTCGGCCCGCGCGGTTTGATGCCTAACCCGAAAGTTGGCACAGTGTCTGCCGATGTGGCGGGTGCGGTGAGGAATGCCAAAGCTGGCCAAGTGCAATATCGCACCGACAAGAATGGCATCGTGCAATGCACTATCGGCCGCGCTTCGTTCGCGCCGGAGGCCTTGCGCGAGAATCTGCTGGCGTTGGTTGATGCGCTGAATAAGGCTAAACCAGCTGCTTCCAAGGGGGTGTACCTGAAAAAGGTATCGGTCTCCAGCACCATGGGGGCAGGTATCCGCGTCGAGCAGGCCAGCTTGGTAGCCGGTTGATTTAATTTGTAGTGATTTGAATTTGTTGTCGAGAACTTGTTGATGTGACAGGGTCTCGCCAGCATATGTTTTTGGACTGCTGGCGTGTATGCGGCATCCAAGACCGGTGGAGCTGCAAGGCTTAATATTCGGCGGGTAGTTGATGGTGTGTCTGAGGATTTTCTGTCCTTTGTCTTCTGTCCTCTGTTCTCTGATTCCCCCGTAGATGGTGCGTCCGCGAGCAGGATTGGCTGTTCTTCTGCCTCAAGGTCGCTGTTGCAAACGATGAAATGTGCAGTAAGCGGGCTTCGTAAAACTTGAAGCTCCCAAAGGTGCATTTCAGAAACAGGAGGAAAACTTGAGTCTTAATCTGCAAGAAAAACAAGCTGTGGTAGCGGAAGTCAGTGCGCAAGTGGCATTGGCGCAAACCATTGTCTTGGCTGAGTATCGGGGTATCGCAGTCGCCGACATTACCCGGTTGCGTGCCAATGCACGCAAGTCAGGGGTGTATTTTCATGTATTGAAGAATACATTGGCACGCCGTGCGGTGCAGGGAACGCCGTTTGAGCAGTTGGCAGAAAAAATGGTTGGACCTCTCGTGTATAGCATGAGTGCCGATCCGGTAGCTGCTGCAAAAGTGGTATTCGATTTTGCCAAAACCAATGACAAGCTGGTGATTAAGGCAGGCGCAATGAGCGGCTCTGTGATGTCTGCGGAACAGGTTGCTGTGCTCGCCTCAATTCCGAGCCGCAATGAGCTGATTGCGCGTCTGATGGCAACTATGAATGCGACGACCAGCAAGTTCGTGCGCACCCTGGCTGCAATCCGCGACAACCATGCCCAAAGCAAAGTCGAAGAGAGCGAAGCTGCAACCGCTGCCGCTTGATTAATTTTGAATTAACTGAATTATTAGGAGAACAATATGGCTGTATCTAATGCTGATTTGATGGAAGCAGTTGCTAAAATGACTGTGCTTGAATTGTCTGATCTGATCAAACAAATGGAAGAGAAATTCGGCGTTTCCGCTGCGGCTGTTGCCGTTGCAGCACCTGCTGCCGGGGGCGGTGCCGCTGCCGCTGCCGAGCAAACCGAATTCTCCGTAATTTTGAAAGCTGCTGGCGACAGCAAGGTGAACGTGATCAAGGTGGTTCGCACCATTACCGGCCTAGGTTTGAAAGAAGCCAAGGATCTGGTTGACGGTGCGCCGAAAGCTGTCAAGGAAGGCGTTTCCAAGGCTGATGCCGACGCAGTTCTGAAGCAACTGATTGAAGCTGGCGCAGCGGCTGAAATCAAGTAAAGCAGTGTGTTGAAAAAAGGCTGGCGGCAAACCGCCAGCCTTTTGCCGCTTTAAAAAGCCAGCGGACAGGAAATCGAAATATTTCCTGCCCCCTGTCTTTTTAAAATAGGTATAGCCCGATGGTTGTACCTGTTTTAAAGCTTCGTTTTCCTTTAATCGTGGAGATTATATGAGCTACTCTTTTACCGAAAAAAAACGTATCCGTAAAAGTTTTGCCAAACGGGTCGGTGCGTTGCCGATTCCCTTCCTGTTGTCCACTCAATTGGAATCTTTCGCCGCATTTTTGCAGGCCTATACTCCGGCTGAACAACGCAAAAATGAAGGTTTGCAAGCTGCTTTTAACGGCATCTTCCCGATTCAAAGCCATTCCAAAAATGCGCGCCTCGATTTTGTCAGTTACCAGTTGGGGATGCCCCCGTTCGACGTGAAAGAATGCCAGCAGCGCGGGTTGACTTACGCTTCCCCGTTGCGCGCACGGGTGCGCTTGACCATTATGGACAAGGAAGCGTCCAAGCCCACGGTCAAGGAGGTAAAAGAGCAGGAGGTGTACATGGGTGAAATTCCGCTGATGACCAATACCGGCTCGTTCGTGATTAATGGCACCGAGCGTGTTATCGTTTCCCAGTTGCATCGTTCACCTGGTGTGTTTTTCGAGCATGATCGAGGCAAGACGCACTCTTCAGGCAAATTACTGTTTTCCGCGCGCATCATTCCTTATCGCGGTTCTTGGTTGGATTTTGAATTCGACGCGAAAGATTATGTGTACTTCCGTATCGATCGCCGCCGTAAAATGCCGGTTACCATCCTGCTGCGTTCGCTTGGTTACAACAACGAAGACATGCTCAAGATATTCTTCGAGTTTGACGCGTTTCACCTGGGCAAAAAAGGCATCCAGTTTGAAGTCGTGCCAGAGCGTCTGCGGGGCGACATGGCACGTTTTGATATCTTGAGCAAATCCGGCAAAGTCATCGTGGCCAAGGATAAGCGCATCACCGTGCGCCATATCCGCGAAATGCAGGAAGCTGGCATCGACAAGCTGGCCGTTGCCGAAGAATTCCTGATCGGCCGCGTGATTGCAAACGATATAGTAGACAAGGATAGCGGTGAAATTATCGCCAATGCGAATGACGAAATCACCGAAGAATTGCTGCACAATTTGCAGGTGGCCGGCATCACTAAAATTCACACGCTTTACACCAATGATCTGGATCATGGCGCATTTATTTCGCAAACATTGCGCACCGACGAAAGCATCGATCAATGGACGGCGCGCGTGGCGATATACCGCATGATGCGCCCCGGCGAGCCACCCACGGAGGATGCTGTCCTGGGGCTGTTCAACGGTTTGTTCTTCAGCGAGGAGCGCTATGACCTGTCTACGGTCGGCCGCATGAAGTTTAATCGCCGTGTCGGCCGCGAGGAGTTGACCGGTGAGTCGATCCTGTCCAACGAAGATATCGTCGAAGTGGTGAAGATTCTGGTCGAGTTGCGCAATGGGCGCGGCGAGATCGATGACATTGACCACCTTGGTAATCGTCGTGTACGGGCTGTCGGCGAATTGGCGGAAAACACCTTCCGCGCCGGTTTGGCCCGTGTGGAGCGTGCCGTCAAGGAGCGCCTCGGTCAGGCAGAAACTGATAACCTGATGCCGCACGACCTGATCAACGCCAAGCCGATTTCGGCTGCGGTCAAGGAGTTTTTCGGTTCCAGCCAGTTATCCCAGTTTATGGACCAAACTAACCCGTTGTCTGAAATAACCCACAAACGCCGTATTTCCGCGCTGGGACCGGGTGGTTTGACGCGCGAACGCGCCGGCTTTGAAGTGCGCGACGTGCATCCGACTCACTATGGGCGTGTGTGCCCGATTGAAACGCCGGAAGGCCCGAATATCGGCCTGATCAACTCGCTGGCGCTGTATGCGCGCACCAATGAATATGGTTTCATCGAAACGCCATACCGCAAGGTAACTAAGGGTAAGGTGTCCGATGATGTCGATTATTTATCGGCGATCGAAGAAGGCAAGTTCACCATCGCCCAGGCGAATGCCGAACTGGACAAGAAGGGCCACTTCACCAATGACATCGTGTCGGCGCGCCATCGCAATGAATTCGTGTTGGCAGAGCCGGATAAGCTGGAGTACATGGACGTGTCGCCGTCGCAGGTGGTGTCGGTCGCGGCCTCGCTGATTCCATTTCTGGAGCATGACGACGCAAACCGCGCACTGATGGGTGCCAACATGCAACGCCAGGCAGTACCCTGCTTGCGTGCGGAAAAGCCGCTGGTGGGAACCGGCAACGAGCGTACTGTGGCTGTCGATTCCGGTACGACCGTGCAAGCATGGCGCGGTGGGCGCATCGATTACATTGATGCCAGCCGTATTGTGGTGCGTGCCAATGACAACGAAACCACCGCCGGCGAAGTCGGTGTGGATATTTACAATCTGACCAAATACACCCGTTCCAACCAGAACACCAATATCAACCAGCGTCCACTGGTCAAGGTGGGCGATGTGATTGCGCGCGGCGATGTGGTGGCCGATGGCGCTTCTACCGACTTGGGCGAGCTGGCTCTCGGCCAGAACATGCTGGTCGCGTTCATGCCGTGGAATGGCTACAACTATGAAGATTCTATTCTGATCTCCGAGCGGGTTTTGGCGCAGGATCGTTTCACCTCAATTCATATTGAGGAGCTGACTGTTGCCGCGCGCGACACCAAGCTCGGCCCCGAAGAAATTACCCGTGATATTCCGAATTTGGCTGAAGTGCAACTGGCTCGCCTGGATGAATGCGGCATCGTGCATATCGGAGCGGAAGTTGTGGTGGGTGACGTGCTGGTCGGCAAGGTGACGCCCAAGGGCGAGACCCAGCTGACCCCGGAAGAAAAACTGCTGCGCGCAATCTTCGGCGAGAAGGCCTCGGACGTAAAAGATACCAGTCTGCGCGTACCGACGGGAAGCTCTGGAACGGTGATCGACGTGCAAGTGTTCACCCGCGAAGGCCTGCAACGCGACAAGCGTGCACAGCAGATTATTGATGACGAACTGAACCGCTACAAAAAGGATTTGGCGGATCAAATGCGCATCGTGGAAGCCGACGTGTTCGCGCGCCTAGAAAAATTGCTGCATAACAAGGTAGCCAACGGCGGGCCGAAAAAACTGGTCAAAGGTAGCAAGCTCGGCAAGGATTACCTGCACAGCATCGAACACCATCAATGGTTCGACATACGCGTGGCCGATGACGAAGTGGCCGCCCAGATGGAGCAGGTCAAGGAAGGCTTGGCGCAAAATCGTATTGAATTCGATGCTGCGTTTGAACTTAAAAAGAAGAAGCTGACGCAGGGCGACGAGCTGCAAGCTGGCGTGCAGAAGATGGTTAAGGTGTATGTCGCGGTGAAACGCCGTTTGCAACCCGGAGACAAAATGGCCGGGCGTCACGGCAACAAAGGTGTGGTATCGCGCATCGTGCCGGTGGAAGATATGCCGCACATGGCCGATGGCACGCCGGTGGATGTGGTGCTGAATCCGCTCGGCGTACCGTCGCGGATGAACATTGGCCAGATTCTCGAAACGCATCTGGGTTGGGCCGCCAAAGGGTTGGGTAAGAAGATTGACGAAATGTTGCAGAACAATGCAAAGATTGCGGAAGTGCGCAAATTTCTCAACAAGATATACAACCACCAGAACGGACAGACCGTAGACTTGGACGCGTTCAGTGACGATGAAATTATCGAGCTGTGCCGTAACCTGAGAGGCGGCGTGCCATTTGCGACACCCGTGTTCGATGGTGCCAGTGAAGAGGAAATAAAATATATGTTGGAGCTGGCCGATTTGCCGCTGTCCGGCCAAACCACACTATATGACGGACGAACCGGCGAAGCTTTCGACCGCCCGGTGACAGTCGGTTACAAGCATGTTTTGAAATTGCACCACTTGGTGGACGACAAGATGCACGCACGCTCCACTGGGCCGTACAGCCTGGTGACCCAACAACCGTTGGGCGGCAAGGCGCAGTTTGGCGGGCAGCGTTTCGGCGAAATGGAAGTGTGGGCGCTGGAAGCATACGGCGCGGCTTACACTTTGCAGGAAATGTTGACTGTCAAATCGGACGATGTGGCAGGACGCACCAAGGTGTATGAAAATATTGTCAAGGGCGACCACAAGATCGATGCCGGAATGCCGGAATCATTCAACGTGGTCATCAAGGAAATTCGTTCCCTGGCGATTGATATGGATTTGGTACGACATTAGGGAACAGGGAGTGGGAAGTAGATAGTGGGAACCCCCACTCGCCCACCCCCCATTTCCTACTCACCACTCACCAGATTTTAGGAGTCACACATGAAATCATTGCTGGATTTGTTCAAGCAGGTCACACAAAAAGAAGAATTCGACGCGATCAAGATTGGTCTTGCATCGCCGGAGAAAATCCGTTCATGGTCATACGGTGAAGTTAAAAAACCGGAGACTATCAACTACCGTACTTTCAAGCCGGAGCGCGACGGGTTGTTCTGCGCCAAGATTTTTGGGCCGGTAAAGGATTATGAATGCCTGTGTGGCAAGTACAAACGTCTGAAGCATCGCGGTGTGATCTGCGAAAAGTGCGGCGTGGAAGTTACTTTGTCCAAGGTGCGTCGCGAGCGTATGGGGCATATCGAACTGGCCAGCCCGGTGGCGCATATCTGGTTTCTCAAGTCGCTGCCCTCGCGCCTCGGCATGGTGCTGGACATGACCCTGCGCGACATCGAGCGCGTGCTGTATTTCGAGGCCTACGTGGTGACGGAACCCGGCATGACACCGTTGAATCGAGGCCAGCTATTGTCGGAAGACGACTACCTCGCCAAGACTGAAGAATACGGTGATGAATTCACCGCCATGATGGGCGCGGAAGGTGTGCGCGCGCTGCTGAGCAATCTGGACGTGACCAGCGAAATTGAAACTATCCGTGCTGATCTGGCTGCGACCGGTTCGGAAACTAAAATTAAGAAATACGCCAAGCGCCTGAAAGTGCTGGAGGCATTCAATGCTTCCGGCATCAAGCCGCAATGGATGGTGCTGGAAGTGTTGCCGGTACTGCCGCCGGAATTGCGCCCGTTGGTGCCACTGGACGGCGGACGTTTCGCAACTTCAGACTTGAATGATCTGTACCGCCGTGTAATTAACCGCAACAACCGCCTGCGCCGTCTGCTCGAATTGAAGGCACCGGACATTATCGTGCGCAACGAAAAGCGTATGTTGCAGGAAGCGGTGGACTCGTTGCTGGACAATGGTCGTCGCGGTAAAGCGATGACCGGCGCGAACAAGCGTCAGCTGAAATCGTTGGCCGATATGATCAAGGGCAAGAGCGGTCGGTTCCGCCAAAATCTGTTGGGTAAGCGTGTCGATTACTCCGGCCGCTCGGTGATCGTGGTGGGCCCGCAACTCAAGTTGCATCAATGCGGTTTGCCGAAAAAAATGGCGTTGGAATTGTTCAAGCCGTTCATTTTCAGCAGGCTCGAAGCGATGGGTCTGGCGACCACCATTAAAGCCAGCAAACGCATGGTAGATGCCGAAGAACCCATCGTATGGGATATTCTTGAAGAGGTGATTCGCGAGCATCCCGTGCTGTTGAACCGTGCTCCTACTTTGCACCGCTTGGGTATTCAGGCGTTTGAACCGATGCTGATCGAAGGCAAGGCGATCCAGTTGCATCCGCTGGTTTGCTCGGCATTCAATGCCGACTTCGACGGCGATCAGATGGCGGTACACGTGCCGTTGTCGCTGGAAGCGCAGATGGAATGCCGCACCCTGATGCTGGCTTCCAATAACGTGCTATCGCCCGCGAACGGCGAGCCAATTATCGTCCCTTCGCAGGATATTGTGCTGGGGCTGTATTACATGACCCGAGAAAAAATTGGCGCATTGGGCGAGGGTTCGATGTTCGCCAACATCGCCGAAGTATCGCGCGCTTACGAAACTCGCGAAATCGCGTTGCAAGCCAAGGTGGTGGTGCGTCTCAAGGAGGTTCACAAGGACGAAGCGGGCATGCCGGTAGAAAAACTGGTGCGCTATGAAACAACCGTGGGTCGCGCATTGTTGTCCGAGGTTTTGCCATCCGGCTTGCCATTCGCCCTGATCAACAAGGCGCTCAAGAAAAAAGAAATTTCGCGCTTGATCAACGCCAGTTTCCGTCAATGTGGCCTGCGCGACACCGTGATCATGGCAGACAAGCTGATGTATACCGGATTTACTTATGCGACCCGTGCCGGAATTTCGATTTGTGTGGATGACATGCTGATGCCTCCGCAAAAGAATGAGCTGATCGGCGCAGCTGAAAAAGAAGTGCATGAAATTCATACTCAGTACACCTCCGGCTTGGTGACTGATGGCGAACGCTACAACAAGGTGGTGGATATCTGGGGACGTACCGGCGACATCGTGGCCAAGGCCATGATGGAGCAGTTGGGTAGCGAGCCGGTGCTTGATCGCGTTACCGGCCTGCCGGTTATGGAAAAAGGTAAGCCCGTGATGCAGGAGTCATTCAACTCCATCTACATGATGGCAGACTCCGGTGCGCGCGGTTCAGCAGCACAGATTCGCCAGCTCGCAGGTATGCGTGGTCTGATGGCAAAGCCGGACGGCTCTATCATCGAAACACCGATCACCGCGAACTTCCGCGAAGGTCTAAACATGTTGCAGTACTTTATCTCGACGCACGGCGCGCGCAAAGGCTTGGCGGATACCGCGTTGAAGACTGCAAATTCTGGTTATCTGACCCGCCGCCTGGTGGATGTCACACAAGATCTGGTGGTGATCGAAGATGATTGCGGCACAGACAACGGTACCGCGATGAAAGCTATCGTTGAAGGCGGCGAAGTCATCGAAGCATTGCGTGAGCGTATTCTCGGTCGTGTGGTCAGTGCTGATGTGGTTAATCCCGATACGGCCGAAACGCTTTACGAGGCGGGCGTGTTGCTGGATGAAGCCGCTGTGGAACGCATCGAGGCACTGGGCATAGATGAAGTGCGCGTGCGTACCCCGCTGAATTGCGAGACACGCTTTGGACTGTGCGCCAAGTGTTATGGCCGCGATCTGGGACGCGGCGGCATGATCAATGTGGGCGAAGCGGTGGGCGTGATTGCCGCGCAATCTATCGGTGAACCGGGAACGCAGTTGACCATGCGTACTTTTCACATCGGCGGCGCGGCTTCGCGCACCGTGGTGGCCAGCCAGGTGGAGAGCAAGTCTAACGGCGTGTTGAAGTGCAGCCAGAATATGCGCGTGGTGACTACTGTGCGCGGTGAATTGATTGTCGTGGCGCGGAGTGCCGAGGTCATTATTACTGACGATCATGGTCGTGAGCGTGAACGCCACAAAGTGCCTTACGGTGCGGCTTTGACTGTCAAACAGGGTGCCTCGGTGCGTGCGGGTGCGGTATTGGCGACCTGGGATCCGCATACTCGCCCAATCGTTACTGAATACGCGGGCAAGGTAAGTTTCCAGAATGTTGAAGAGGGTGTGACTGTCGCCAAACAGATTGATGATGTGACGGGCTTGTCTACGCTGGTTGTGATCGACCCCAAGCAACGTGCAGGCACGCAGAGCAAGACTGCGTTGCGCCCGATGGTGCGTCTGATTGACGATGTGGGTAATGAAGTTAAATTGGCAGGCACAGAAGCGTCTGTCAGCGTGACCTTGCAGACCGGTTCGATCATCACCGTTGAAGACGGGCAGCATGTCGGTGTGGGCGACGTGTTGGCGCGCATTCCTCAGGAAAGCAGCAAGACACGCGATATCACCGGCGGCTTACCTCGTGTAGCAGAGTTATTCGAGGCACGCGTGCCAAAAGATGCGGGTATGTTGGCCGAATGCACGGGTACGGTTTCGTTCGGCAAGGACACCAAGGGCAAGCAGCGTCTGGTGATCACCGATGTGGAAGGCGTTGCCAATGAGTTTCTGATTTCCAAGGAAAAACATGTGCTGGCGCACGATGGGCAAGTGGTAAATCGTGGAGAAATGATCGTTGATGGCCCGGCCGACCCGCATGATATTTTGCGCCTGCTGGGCATAGATGAGCTGGCGCGCTATATTACCGACGAGGTGCAGGAAGTGTACCGCCTGCAAGGCGTGAAGATCAGCGATAAGCATATCGAGGTGATTGTGCGCCAGATGCTGCGCCGTGTGCAAATCAGCGATGTCGGAGATACTCGTTTTATTACGGGCGAGCAAGTTGAGCGCGCGGATCTGCTGGTAGAAAATGAAAAAATGCTGGCAGGAGGCAAGAATACAGCCGAGTACATTGATGTGCTGTTGGGTATCACCAAAGCTTCATTGTCCACTGACTCGTTCATCTCGGCGGCCTCTTTCCAGGAAACCACGCGAGTGTTGACCGAAGCCGCCATCATGGGTAAGCGGGACGATCTGCGCGGCCTGAAGGAAAACGTCATCGTGGGCCGCCTGATTCCGGCTGGCACCGGATTGGCTTATCACACCACACGGCGCAAGCAGCGTTTGGGCATCGATGTGGCGGAGGGACGTGAATTGCAGGAAGCAGATGCGGTTATATCCGGCGAATTGCTTGACACAGCCGGTGTTTCTCAATAGAATTCGCAACCTTTTTTCCGTCGCAGCGGATGAATTTTGTCATGCTGCGGCGGTATATTTTTGATTATTGATTTTTAACAGATTTTTTTAGAAATTATTTTAGGATGTGTAGATAATGCCAACCATTAATCAGTTGATTCGCAAGCCCCGTGCCGCAATCGTAGAAAAGAGCAAGGTGCCTGCTCTGGCGGGTTCCCCACAAAAGCGTGGAGTGTGCACGCGTGTGTATACCACGACTCCGAAAAAACCAAACTCTGCGTTGCGCAAAGTGGCCAAGGTGCGCCTGACCAACGGCTTCGAGGTCATCAGCTATATTGGTGGTGAAGGCCACAATTTGCAGGAGCACTCGGTGGTGCTGCTGCGCGGTGGTCGTGTAAAGGATTTGCCGGGCGTGCGTTACCACATGGTGCGCGGTAGTTTGGATACGGCCGGCGTGAAAGATCGTAAGCAGTCCCGCTCCAAGTACGGTGCGAAGCGCGCCAAGAAAGCATAATTAAAAAAACGTAATTTTAAGTAGTAGTAATTATTCGAGCCAAAAATAACCGAGGTAGCTATGCCAAGACGTAGAGAAGTCCCCAAACGCGAGATTCTGCCCGATCCGAAATTCGGTAATCAGGATTTGTCCAAGTTTGTAAATGTATTGATGACTGCCGGTAAAAAATCGGTCGCCGAGCGCATCCTGTACGGTGCGCTGGAGCAAATTGTCAAAAAGACCAGCAAGGACGCGATTGAGGTATTCAATCTGGCATTGACCAATGCTAAGCCGCAAGTTGAAGTGAAAAGCCGTCGCGTCGGTGGCGCGAACTATCAGGTGCCGGTTGAAGTGCGCCCTTCACGTCGCATGGCCCTGGCCATGCGCTGGTTGCGCGAAGCCGCGCGCAAGCGCGGTGAAAAATCCATGGGCATGCGTCTGGCTGGCGAATTGATCGATGCGTCTGAAGGTCGCGGCGGCGCTGTGAAAAAGCGTGAAGAAGTGCACCGTATGGCTGAAGCAAACAAGGCATTTTCGCACTTCCGTTTCTAATTTGAACTTGTAGCAGGTAGCTTGTAGCGAGTAGTAAAGCCGGGTTGGCTACAAGCCACCAGCTACAGGCTGCAAGCCTTTGATAATTATTTATAGTTAGGCATCCAACGTGGCACGTAAAACCCCCATCGAGCGTTATCGCAATATCGGCATCAGCGCGCATATTGACGCAGGCAAAACAACTACCACAGAGCGTGTTCTGTTCTATACCGGTGTAAATCACAAAATCGGTGAAGTGCATGATGGCGCGGCCACCATGGACTGGATGGAGCAGGAGCAGGAACGCGGGATTACCATTACTTCTGCGGCGACCACTTGTTTTTGGAAGGGGATGGACAAATCTCTTCCAGAGCATCGTATCAATATTATTGATACTCCGGGTCACGTGGATTTCACCATTGAAGTGGAACGCTCTATGCGTGTACTGGACGGTGCCTGCATGGTGTATTGCGCCGTGGGTGGCGTGCAGCCGCAGTCTGAAACCGTGTGGCGCCAAGCCAACAAATATCATGTGCCACGCCTGGCATTCGTGAACAAGATGGATCGCCAAGGTGCGAACTTCTTTAAGGTGTACGAGCAAATGCGTACCCGTTTGCGCGCTAACCCGATCTCGATTCAAATCCCGATCGGTGCAGAAGAGAAATTTGAGGGCGTGGTTGATCTGGTGCGCATGAAGGCAATCTATTGGGACGAAGCCTCGCAGGGCATGAAATTTGATTTGCGCGACATACCCGCTGATCTGCTGGCGACAGCCAAGGAGTGGCGCGAAAAAATGGTGGAATCTGCCGCCGAAGCGTCTGAAGAGATGATGAACAAGTACCTTGAAGAGGGGGATTTGTCCGAAGCTGAAATCAAAAAAGGCTTGCGTATCCGCACCATTGCCGGTGAAATTATCCCGATGTTGTGCGGCTCGGCGTTCAAGAACAAGGGCGTGCAGGCAATGCTGGATGCGGTAATCGACTATTTGCCGGCACCAACTGATATTCGCCCGGTAAAAGGTGAATTGTCGAATGGCACCATCGGCGAGCGCAAAGCTTCGGATGACGAACCTTTCTCCGCTTTGGCGTTCAAGATCATGACTGACCCGTTTGTGGGCCAACTCATTTTCTTCCGCGTTTATTCCGGCATGCTTAAATCCGGCGACACTATTTACAATCCGATCAAGGGGCGCAAGGAGCGCGTTGGCCGTATCCTGCTGATGCATGCCAATGAGCGTGAAGAAATCAAGGAGGTGTTTGCGGGTGACATCGCGGCTGCGGTTGGCCTGAAAGAGGCGACTACTGGTGATACTTTGTGCGACCCGAATAAGGAAATTATTCTGGAGCGCATGATATTCCCGGAACCGGTGATTCACGTGGCGGTTGAACCCAAGACCAAGGTCGACCAGGAAAAAATGGGGCTAGCGCTGAATCGTCTGGCGCAGGAAGATCCATCTTTCCGCGTGCGTTCCGATGAAGAGTCGGGTCAGACCATTATTTCCGGTATGGGTGAGTTGCATCTGGAGGTTTTGGTTGAGCGCATGAAGCGTGAGTTCGGCGTAGAAGCCAATGTAGGTGCGCCGCAAGTGGCATATCGCGAAGCCATCCGTAAATCGGTTGAAGTCGAAGGCAAGTTCGTCAAGCAGTCTGGTGGACGCGGTCAATATGGTCATGTGTGGTTAAAGGTTGAACCAAATGAAGCCGGCAAGGGCTTCGAATTTGTTGATGCTATCAAGGGTGGATCCGTGCCGCGCGAATTTATCCCGGCTGTCAGAAAAGGCTTGGAAGATACGCTGCCGAATGGCGTGCTGGCTGGCTATCCGGTGGTGGACGTAAAGGTTACGTTGTTTGACGGTTCATACCACGACGTGGACTCCAACGAAAACGCTTTCAAGATGGCAGCTTCGATGGGATTCACGGATGGTATGCGCAAAGCCAGTCCGGTGCTGCTTGAACCGATGATGTCGGTGGAAGTGGAAACGCCGGAGGACTACACCGGTACGGTGATGGGCGATTTGTCGTCACGTCGCGGCATGGTGCAAGGCATGGACGATATGGCGGGTGGTGGCAAAGTGGTCAAGGCCGAAGTGCCACTGGCGGAAATGTTCGGTTATTCCACCGCGTTGCGCTCCGCAACTCAAGGTCGCGCAACCTACACTATGGAATTCAAGCACTATACCGAAGCGCCGAAGAGTGTTGCCGAAGCAATTATGAGCAAGAAATAATTTTTATATACAATATTTATATCTGGAAATAACTGTTAGATAGGGGCAAATCATGGCAAAAAGCAAATTTGAACGGACCAAGCCGCACGTCAACGTAGGCACGATAGGTCACGTGGATCACGGAAAAACCACCCTGACAGCGGCGATCACCACCGTGCTGTCCAAGAAATTTGGCGGCGAAGCCAAAGCCTACGACCAGATCGACGCTGCGCCGGAAGAAAAAGCGCGCGGCATCACCATCAACACCGCGCACGTCGAATACGAAACGGCCAACCGCCACTATGCTCACGTAGACTGCCCGGGCCACGCCGACTACATCAAGAACATGATCACCGGAGCCGCCCAGATGGACGGGGCGATCCTGGTCGTATCCGCCGCCGACGGCCCGATGCCGCAAACCCGCGAACACATTTTGCTGGCACGCCAAGTGGGCGTGCCTTACATCATCGTATTCATGAACAAATGCGACATGGTCGACGACGAAGAGCTGCTCGAACTGGTCGAAATGGAAGTGCGCGAACTGCTCTCCAAATACGACTTTCCCGGCGATGACATCCCGATCATCAAAGGCTCCGCACTGAAAGCCCTGCAGGGCGACCAGGGCGACCTCGGCGAACCGGCTATTTTCCGTCTGGCCGAAGCGCTCGACAATTACATTCCCCAGCCCAAGCGCGCCCTGGACGGTGCCTTCCTGATGCCGGTCGAAGACGTATTCTCCATCTCCGGGCGCGGCACCGTCGTGACCGGACGTATCGAGCGCGGCATCGTCAAGGTCGGCGAAGAACTCGAAATCGTCGGGATCAAACCCACCCAAAAAACCATCTGCACCGGCGTGGAAATGTTCCGCAAGCTGCTCGATCAGGGCCAGGCGGGCGACAACGTCGGCGTACTGCTGCGCGGCACCAAGCGTGAAGATGTCGAACGCGGCCAGGTATTGGCCAAACCCGGCTCGATCACCCCGCACACCAAGTTCACCGCCGAAATCTACGTGCTGGGCAAAGATGAAGGCGGTCGCCACACCCCGTTTTTTCAGGGTTACCGCCCGCAGTTCTACTTCCGCACCACCGACGTGACCGGCGCGGTCGAATTGCCGGCCGGCACCGAAATGGTCATGCCCGGCGACAACGTCAGCATCACCGTCAACCTGATCAACCCGATTGCGATGGAAGACGGTCTGCGCTTCGCGATCCGCGAAGGTGGCCGTACTGTCGGCGCAGGTGTGGTGGCGAAGATTATTGAGTAAAGATGCGGGTAGCGGGCAGTAAAATAAAATACTACTGGCTACGCGCTGTTTTATTTGCAAAGATTGTTGAGTAAAGATACAATGCGCGCCCTCGCGTGGTTCAGCTACGCGAATTCGTTCTTTAATTAGCGGCATTGCCGCGTGAAAGCAAGAGAAAGTTATGCAAAGTCAAAAAATTCGCATTCGCCTCAAGGCGTTTGATTATCGCCTGATCGACCAGTCGGCAGCGCAGATTGTTGAGACTGCCAAGCGCACTGGCGCGGTGGTAAACGGCCCAGTGCCATTGCCAACCAAAATCGAGCGTTTCGACGTATTGCGTTCACCGCATGTCAACAAGACTTCGCGCGACCAGTTCGAAATTCGCACCCATTTGCGCTTGATGGACATCGTGGATCCTACCGACAAGACGGTAGATGCGCTGATGAAGCTGGATTTGCCAGCCGGTGTGGATGTGGAAATTAAGTTGCAGTAATTGTTGTACACGCTAGAAAAGAGTTTGGTTTAACAAAAGCAGTAAAAAATCGGCTGACCAATTGAAGTTGGCCCCTTAACAAGAGGAAATTAAAATGAGCTTAGGACTTGTCGGTCGCAAGATTGGCATGACTCGCGTATTTACCGACGATGGTTCTTCGTTGCCGGTGACTGTGCTGGAAGTGTCCAATAATCGTGTTACTCAGGTTAAATCCGTTGATACCGATGGCTATACCGCTGTGCAATTGGCACACGGCGTGCGCCGTCCCGGTCGCGTCAGCAAAGCTGCCGCCGGACACTACGCCAAGGCGGGTGTGGAAGCGGGGAGTGCACTGAAAGAATTCACCGTATCCCCTGAACAACTGGATGGCCTGCAAGCAGGTTCCACGGTCAGTGTGGAAATTTTTCAGGTGGGACAACTCGTAGATGTGACGGGCGTATCCAAGGGTAAGGGTTATGCTGGCACCATCAAGCGTCACCATTTCAAATCCGGCCGCGCATCGCATGGTAACTCCAAGTCGCACAACGTGCCGGGTTCTATCGGTATGGCGCAGGATCCAGGGCGCGTGTTTCCCGGCAAACGCATGACCGGTCATCTGGGTGACGTGCAAAGAACTGTGCAGAATTTACAGGTTGTGCGCGTTGATGTTGCGCGACAATTGCTGCTGGTAAAAGGCGCAGTTCCCGGTTGTACAAACAGCAGTATTATCGTGCGTCCCGCAGTGAAGGCAGGTGCATAATGGAACTCAAAGTCATCAATGATAAGGGGCAGGCGACTGCAAACTTGAGCGCGTCTGATGAATTGTTCGGCCGCGAATACAACGAAGATCTGGTGCATCAGTTGGTCACCGCCTATCAGGCGAATGCGCGTGCCGGTAACAGCAAGCAAAAAGGCCGTAGCGAAATCGCCAAGAGTACCCGCAAGCCATTTGCGCAAAAGGGTACTGGTCGTGCGCGTGCCGGTATGGCATCTAGCCCGTTGTGGCGCGGTGGCGGCAAGATTTTCCCGAACACTGGCGAAGAAAATTACACCCAAAAAATCAACCGCAAGATGTATCGCGCGGGATTGGCTGCGATTTTTTCGAGGCTGGTTAGCGAGAACCGTTTGGTGGTGGTAGACAGTCTGACCGTTGATTCCCCCAAGACCAAGCTGTTGGCGCAAAAGATCAAGGGGATGGGGCTGAATGGTCGCCTGTTGATCATTACCGACAATGTTGACGAAAACTTATATTTGTCTTCGCGTAATTTGCCCAATGTGCTGGTGCTGGAAGCCAATCAGGCCGATCCGGTCAGTCTGGTGCGTTTCCCGAATGTGGTGGTCACGCGCAATGCGGTAGCCAAAATTGAGGAGATGTTCGCATGAGTACACCACAAGTTAGCCCCCAACAATTAAATTTCGGGCAATTCAGCCAGGAGCGGTTGATGAAAGTATTGCTCGCTCCGCAAATTTCCGAGAAGGCAACTTATGTCGCCGACAAGCACGAGCAGGTAATTTTTCGCGTGGCGACAAATGCGACCAAGCCCGAAATCAAGGCCGCCGTTGAAATGATGTTCAAGGTGAGCGTTAATGCCGTGCAAGTGACCAACGTCAAAGGCAAGGTAAAAGGCGGTCGTTACGCCGGCCGACGCAATAACTGGAAAAAGGCTTACGTGTGCTTGGCAGCCGGCCAAGAAATCAATTTTGCCGCAAGCGAGCAAGGATAACCATCATGGCATTGATTAAACTAAAACCAACAACTCCGGGACAGCGTGCGGTAGTGCGCGTTGTCAATCCAGACTTGCATAAAGGCAAGCCAATTGCAGCGTTGCTGGAGAAGCAAACCAGAACCGCAGGCCGCAACCACAACGGGCACATCACCACACGCCACATGGGCGGGGGGCATAAACAGCATTATCGTCTGGTTGATTTCAAGCGTGACAAGGATGGTATCCCAGCGACTGTTGAGCGTCTGGAATATGACCCGAACCGTAGCGCTAACTTGGCTTTATTGTGTTACGCCGATGGCGAGCGTCGTTACATCATCGCACCCAAGGGTGTTGCTGCGGGCGCAACCCTGGTGAGCGGCTCGGAAGCGCCGATCAAGCCGGGAAATGCCTTGCCGCTGCGCAACGTTCCGGTTGGTTCGACTATCCATTGCATCGAAATGTTGCCGGGCAAAGGTGCGCAGTTGGCGCGTTCCGCAGGCACTTCCGTGCAGCTGTTGGCGCGTGAGGGCAGCTATGCGCAATTGCGTTTGCGCTCCGGCGAAATCCGAAAAGTGCATATCGATTGCAAGGCGACGTTGGGCGAGGTGGGTAATTCCGAACACAGCCTGCGCTCCATTGGAAAAGCCGGTGCGATGCGTTGGCGCGGTGTCCGCCCGACCGTTCGCGGTGTGGTGATGAACCCGGTTGATCACCCGCATGGCGGCGGTGAAGGTAAGACCGCCGCAGGTCGGCATCCGGTCAGTCCTTGGGGTGTGCCAGCAAAGGGTTTCCGCACACGCCGCAACAAGCGCACCAGCGGCATGATTGTGCGCCGTCGCTTTCAGGTTTAAGGGGTAGATATATATGGCACGTTCGATTAAAAAAGGCCCGTTTGTCGACGCTCACTTGCTCAAGAAGGTTGAGACGGTGCGCGCGACCAACGATAAACGTCCGGTAAAAACATGGTCGCGTCGCTCTACGGTGTTGCCAGAATTCGTCGGACTGACGATTGCGGTACACAACGGCAAACAACATATCCCGGTGTACATTTCCGAGAACATGGTGGGGCATAAGTTGGGTGAATTTTCGCTGACCCGCACATTTAAGGGACACGCTGCCGACAAAAAAGCAGTGGTCAAGAAATAAGGGGGCATGATGAAAACGACTATTGCAGTTGCAAAAAATATTCATCTTTCCGCGCAAAAAGGCCGCTTGGTTGCAGATCAGATTCGCGGTTTGCCGGTTGCACAAGCGCTCAACATTCTGGCTTTTAGCCCTAAAAAAGGTGCTGGAATCATCAAAAAAGCACTGGATTCGGCGATCGCGAATGCCGAGCATAACGATGGGGCTGACATCGACGAGCTGAAAGTGACAACCATTTATATTGACAAGGCGACCTCGCTGAAGCGGTTCATGGCGCGCGCCAAGGGCCGTGGCAACAAAATTGAAAAGCAGACTTGCCACATTACGGTCATCGTCGGGAACTGAGGATAAATTATGGGACAGAAAATTCACCCAACCGGTTTCCGGTTGTGCGTTCGTAAGAACTGGGATTCAAAGTGGTATGCCAACAGCAAAAATTTTGCTGACTTGTTGCTCAAAGACATCGAAATCCGCGCATATCTGAAAAAGAAATTGGCTTCTGCCGGGGTATCCAAGATAATTATCGAACGCCCGGCCAAAAATGCAAAAGTAACTATTTACACCGCGCGCCCCGGTATGGTGATCGGCAAAAAAGGCGAAGACATCGAAGTGTTGCGCGCCGAATTACGCAAGCGCATGGGGTTGCAATCCGTTGACTTGGCTATCGAAGAAGTGCGCAAACCGGAAATAGATGCGCAACTGATTGCCGATAGCATTACCGCGCAACTGGAAAAACGTATTATGTTCCGCCGCGCCATGAAGCGCGCGATGCAAAATGCAATGCGTCTGGGTGCCCAAGGTATCAAGATCATGAGCGCGGGCCGTTTGAACGGTATCGAAATCGCCCGCACCGAATGGTATCGCGAAGGCCGTGTGCCATTGCACACGTTGCGCGCTGATATCGACTATGGCACTTCCGAAGCGAAGACTACTTACGGCATTATCGGGGTGAAAGTTTGGGTGTTCAAGGGTGAAATTGGCCAAGAGGCTGTTGCACCAGCCGCTGTTGAACCGGAAAAGAAAGCAAGAAAGTCGGGAGTAAAACATGCTACAGCCAGCTAGAAAAAAATACCGCAAGGAACAGAAGGGGCGCAATACCGGCATTGCCACTAGAGGCAACAAGGTGAGCTTCGGAGAATTCGGTTTGAAGGCGGTCGCGCGCGGTCGCTTGACGGCGCGTCAGATTGAAGCGGCACGCCGTGCGATGACCCGCCACATCAAACGCGGAGGGCGTATCTGGATTCGTATTTTTCCGGATAAACCGATCTCCAAAAAACCTGCCGAAGTCCGCATGGGTAATGGCAAGGGAAACCCCGAGTTCTACGTCGCCGAGATTCAACCCGGCAAGATGTTGTATGAAATGGATGGTGTGGATGAAACATTGGCGCGCGAAGCGTTTCGTCTGGCATCCGCAAAATTGTCGATAGCGACCACATTTGTGGTCAGACAGGTAGGTGCGTAACATGAAGGCCAGTGAATTGAAAACAAAATCTGAGGCAGATTTGCAACAGGAAATGCTGTCGCTGACCAAAGCACAATTTGGCCTGCGTATGCAAATTGCCACGCAGCAAATGACCAATACCAGTGAGTTGCGCAAAGTGCGCCGCGATATCGCTCGCGTAAAAACCGTTTTGAGAGAGAAGGGTGTCCAGTGATGAGCGATTCAAAACCAACGTGCGATGCCAAAGCGGTGAGCGATCACAAACTGAAACGTACCCTAACCGGTACTGTAACGAGTGACAAAATGAATAAAACTGTCACGGTTTTGGTCGAACGCAAAGTAAAACATCCGTTACTGGGTAAGATTATTCGTGTTTCCAAAAAATATCACGCCCACGATGAAGCCAATGAGTTCCATGCGGGTGATGTGGTAATGATTGAAGAATGCCGCCCGATTGCAAAAACCAAGAGCTGGCGTGTGTCCAAGCTGCTTGAGAAGGCACAAGCAGCCTGATATTGGTTGCATAAGCTGTCGTCTCACACGCGCCCTGCGGCTAGCCGCAGGGCGTTTGCTTTTGTATCCTATAAAACCGGTAGCGGATCATTCGTCCGGTGAATCGAGCTCCACAGGCTTCAACTGCCGGTTTTAGTCACTTGCCAGTCAAATGATGTCAAAACGTGACAAGAATTTTTCAACGAAACCGTAGGGCGGGCTTTGCCCACCATGTCGGGCAGAGCCCGACCTACATTTTGGTTCCGGCTCGTCCGGCTTAGGTTGATAGAGAAATGGAATAACTCACAGTCAAGCGCAAATGTAATATGCCGAAACCTCGTTTCCTTTCCCCGAATATTCCAGCTTGTATGCCATACTTTTCATCAAAGTAATGCCTCTGCCATGCTGGGTCAATTTAACCTGGTTATCTACAGTTGCTTGAAGTGCATCGTAATCAAATCCGTTTCCGCTGTCGGCAACGCGAATTTTTACGGATTGCTTGTCTTCAATAAATATTCTCTCAATTTCAATTTCGATTCTTCCACTGTTGAGTTCCTGCATACGCGCATCGCGCAATTGAAGAAATTTATCAAACCCGTCATGTCCCAGCTTGATGCTTGAATCAAGTTGCAATACACCGTGATCGAGTGCGTTATTGAACAGCTCGGATAGAATCAGGAACAGCGCGGAGTGATGCTCCCTCGTGATGTGAATTTTGGCGACAATTTGGGTGAGCAGGGGTACGACATCGAGGTATTTCAGCTCATTTGCACCCAAGCTGACCACAATTCGCCAGTCATCGCTTTTCTCCGTCGCCTTATGGGAATCCGGGTGAATAGACAATGCTTTGGTGTCGATCTCTGCCGATATATCCACCAATGCCAGCGAAATATCGTCATGCGCGCGCTGCCCTTGCAAATGCCTATCAAGTTCCGCAATCAGCATCTCAAAGCGGGAATCCTGTGCTGTTTTGCCGAATAATTCGACAACGCGCCCATTGCCGAAGTACTCGCCTTGCGGAGAACAAGCTTCCAGAAAACCATCCGAAAACATACACAATTGGCAATCTTCTGCATAATAAAAAACCTCAGGCTTGGCGGAAAAATTTTCGCCTGGCAATATTCCCAGCGGCAAATTCGTGGAAATGCAGCTATGTAACAGGCGGCCGTCGCGATTGAATAACTGCGGTGCGGGAATTCCGCCATTCCATACCTCGATGATCTGCGCTTGGCGGTTGATGGAAACCAATACAGCAGAAACAAAGCGATCCACTGGCATAAATTTGTTAACCAGCAAATTGAGTTCGACGGCAATTTCCTCGATGGAAAATCCTTTGCTCGTCAAATCGTAAAAAGATTGGCACAGCGGCAACACGTTTATCGCGGCGGTAAGCCCGTGACCCACCGCATCCGCCAGCAGGACATGCACGATGTTGTTTGGTGTTTCAGCTGCGATCAGGATATCGCCACTGAGAAGATCGGCCGATTTCGTATAGCGGTGTATATAGGGGGTGAGTTGGTCCTGCATATTGGTCATCCGTGCCATGATGAAACTGCCTACACGCTGCTCTTCATCGATGCGGTCGCCGTATTCTTCAAGCTTCAGGATTTTTTCGAGGAATTGTTGTTGTAATTCGACAACCCTGTTCAATTTGCTGCCGGTGCGGCGTATCGGTCTTAAAATTCCAACGATGAACCAACCGGACAACAGCAGCCCTGCCAATGCCGCAGCCGCCAATATTTCAATGGAACGATCACGTTGAAAGCGGTAGGACTTATCCAG
Organism: uncultured Nitrosomonadales bacterium; assembly: GCA_903934275.1. Classification (GTDB taxonomy): domain Bacteria; phylum Pseudomonadota; class Gammaproteobacteria; order Burkholderiales; family Gallionellaceae; genus Gallionella. The sequence continues at coordinate 4,730 of CAIZNF010000259.1, read as the reverse complement.
CGCCTCGTTCGTTTCTCCCAGGCCATGAAGCTGTTCCTCACGGATTTTCGTAACAACCGCCTCAAAACTTGCGATCATTTCTTGATCGATGTTGCCGACAAGCTTATCGACAATCTGGCCAGTTTCCGGCTTGTTGACATCAAAAGATTTTAGCGCCGCGTGGTATGTCTCGACCAGTTGGGTATGTGACTCCAACAGTGCATCCACCGGATCGGTAGACAGCCCCAATTGCTGAATGATCGGTTTTAACTGCCCCGCCAGCTTTTGCTCGACTTCATCCCCTTGTTGGTCGAATTTTATAAGGAGCTGCTTGAATAAAGCCGCATTATGGCCTTCGATTAAAATATCTTTCCAGGTTTGTAATTGCTCCTTGAAAGCTGTTTCTGCAATACGTGCAGTATCCAGCGCATAAGCTTGTGTGCTGGAGGTAGCTAGGCTTTCTACGGCGCGACTGTGTGCTTGCGCCGCAACATTTAGATTGAAAATGCCTATAACGATCAGCGTGCCAAGCAGCATCGCCATCAGCGCCAGCAGCCGAATTTTAACGCTGACAGAAGCCATCCAGCGCAGCAAGGGGTTATTTACCCGGATGATATCGCCTTCCTCTACGCGCAGGTTGGACGAGCCTTCGCGAAGTTCTTTGTAAACAGCTGATACGTCGTCGATTTGCTCCTGCGTGGCCTTGTAACGGAATGCCACGTAACCGGTAGTTTGGCCTTTTTCCCGCAATGGGGTGACATTGGAAATCGCCCAGTAGAAGCTGCCGTCACTGTGCCTATTTTTAACTACACCTTGCCAAGGTTTATTGGATTTAATGGTTTTCCACAGGTCGGCGAACACCTCGGGCGGCATGTCGGGATGGCGCACTATGTTGTGCGGCGAGCCGATGATTTTCTCGCGGCTCAGCCCGCTTAGCTCAACAAACGCATTGTTGCAGTAGGTAATAACCCCTTTGAGGTCGGTCTTGGTAACAATCACCACACCGTCCGGCAACGCGAATTCGATGTTGGAAACTGGCAAATTTAACCGCATCGGTGAAATTCCTTTAAGGCTTCAATACCCGAGCCGGGCGAACCGGAACCGGGTGAATTATTTTCTCGTTGGACAGGTTTTGCTCAACCGCAATGCGTACTGCCAGATTAGGGCTTAATCATACGCGCAACCTACCGTTAATCAATACTGCCCGGTGCAAACTGGACCCGGTGTAACTGTGCATACACACCGCTTTTTGCCAGCAATTCGCGGTGCGTGCCGATCTCGATAATTTCGCCCTTTTGCAATACGACAATCCGATCTGCTTTTTCGATGGTGGACAGGCGGTGCGCGATGACCAGCGTGGTGCGCCCCAGCATCAATGTCTCCAGTGCAGCCTGTACATGGCGTTCGGACTCGCTGTCCAGCGCGGAGGTCGCCTCGTCGAGAATTAGAATCGGCGCGTCCTTGAGGATGGCGCGCGCGATGGCGATGCGCTGGCGCTGCCCGCCGGACAGCTTCACACCGCGTTCGCCGACCAGCGTATTCAGCCCTTCCGGCCATTCGCCGATAAATTCCATCGCATGGGCAGCTTGCGCGGCGGCGATGATCTCCGCCTCGCCGACTACGCGCGCCTGCCCGTAGGCGATGTTCGCCGCAACCGTGTCGTTGAACAGCACCACTTCCTGGCTCACCAGCGCGATGTTGGCGCGCAGGCTGGATAAAGTCAGGTCGGCAAGATTATGCCCGTCGAGCAGAATCGCGCCACCGGTCGGGTTGTAGAAGCGCGGCACCAGATTGGCCAGCGTGGTTTTGCCGCTTCCAGACGCGCCGACCAGCGCGACATTTTCTCCTGCGCGGATGTGCAGCGTGATGTCTTGCAGCGCATGCCGCCCATCCGTCCCATAGGCAAACTGCACATGGTCGAATTGCAGCTCGCCGCGCACCCGGCCTATCGTTTCCGTGCCGCTATCCGTTTCGCTTTCGGTATCGAGCAAGGCAAACACGCTCTCTGCCGCCGCCAGCCCGCGCTGCAGGTACTCGCTGACCCCGGCCAGCCGTTTCAGCGGTGCGGTCAGCATCAGCATCGCCATGATAAACGAAACGAAACCGCCCACCGTGGTCTCATCTGCCTGCGATTGCAGCGTGGCGAGATAGATGATAACGGCAAGGGCGATTGCTGCGACCATTTGCACGATGGGCACGTTTGCCGCCGCCGCCGAAGCCTGCTTCATCGCATAGCGGCGCACCCAGTTGGCCTGCTCGTTGAAGCGGCCGCTCTCGTACTGCTGCCCACCGAACAGCTTGACCACCTTGTGTGCGGACACACTCTCCTCGATCACCTGCGTGATGTCGCCCATCGCGCGCTGCGCATCGCGGCTGCTGGTGCGCATCCGCTTGCTGATGACGCGGATAATGTAAGCGATGACCGGCGCCATCAGCAGGGTCAGCAGCGTCAGTTTCCAGTTGAGATAAAACAGCCAGCCGAGCAACCCGATAATGACGATGCTATCGCGCACCGAAATCGTCACCACCGTGGTCGCGGCATTGGTCACCTGTGTGACATCGAAAGTCAGTTTTGAAATCAGCGAACCGGTGGCATGGTCGTCATAAAATCGCGTCGGCAAGGTGAGCAGCTTGCGGAACATCGCATCGCGCAAATCCATCACCAGCTTGTTTCCCACCCAGTTGATCGCATAAGTGCCGACAAACGTCGCCAGTCCTCGCACCAGGAAAATCGCGATGATAACCACCGGCACCATGCGCATCATTTCCTGATCCTTATGCACGAACGTGCCGTCCAGCATAGGCTTCATCAGCGCGGGCACCAGCGGCTCGGTAGCCGCGACCACCATCATGCCGAGCAGCGAAACGGCGAAGGTGCGCCAGTACGGTTTGACGTAATCGAGAAGGCGAAAATAGAGCTGGCTGCTGGATGGATTCATGGCGCGCACTGTAGCAGAAAGGCGCATTTCCCGCCGTGTATACCGCTTTGAAATATTGGCCACCTTGCAACTGGACAGGTCGCACGCGCACTGCTAGTCTGCCTGCGCTTTCATTCCCATTGCATACTATGTTGCGAGAATTGCGCTTATTCCTCACTGCCGTACAATTTTTCACGCGCATTCCGGTGCCCGCGTGGGTCGGTCATTTCGCGCAGCAGCTCGATCAGGCTGCGCGTTACTTCCCGCTGGTCGGCATCTGCGTCGGCGCACTGTCTGCAGCGGCACTGTATATGAGCGCTCAACTGCTGCCGCTGTCGCTGGCGGTCGGATTAAGCATCGCGGCGAGCATCCTCGTCACCGGCGCATTCCACGAAGACGGCCTGAGCGATTTTGCAGACGGTATGGGCGGCGGTTACACAAAGGAAAAGACGCTGGCGATCATGAAGGACTCGCACGTCGGCACTTTCGGTGTGATCGCCCTCATATTGGTGCTGCTGCTGAAATACTATGCGCTGCTGGCACTGTGCGGCGCACATTTGCTGCCGTTCGTCGCCGCCGTGCTGATAGCGGCGCATAGCGTGAGCCGCCTGATGGCGGCCAGCGTCATGCTGACCCAGCACTACATCCGCGACGACGACAGCGCGCGCGCCAAACCCGCAGCACAGCAAATCAGCCCCGCCAGCTTCGCCATCGCGCTGCTCACCGGCATCGCCGCACTCGGCTTCTTGTTCGTCGCAGGCGCGCATATTGTGGCCATTCTCACCGCCGCAGGAGCCGCATTCCTGATGCGCATGTACCTTGCGTGGCGGCTGAAAAAACGGCTGGGCGGCTACACCGGCGACTGTTTGGGCGCAGTGCAGCAACTCAGCGAACTGGCGTTCTATATGGGTTTTTTGGCTGTTATCTAATGAAAATATTGAAAAACCGTAGCGAGCGGTTTGAGTGCAAGGCGCACGGAATGGAGCGACCGAGACATATCAAGGCGATAGGTGACAGAGCGAGTGCCGTGCAACGCCGCAATCGAACCGCGCAGTAGGTTTTTATGCAGACCCTGTACCTGATCCGCCACACCACGCCACACATCGCGCCCGGCATCTGTTACGGTCAACTCGACATCGGCGTTGCCGACAGCTTCGCGGAAGAAGCAAATAATATCTTGCGCTGGCTACCGCCTTTAGAGCTCATACTCACTTCGCCGCTGCAACGCGCCAGCCGACTTGCCGAACGCCTGTCGCGGGAAAAACACTGCGAACTGCGCAGCGATGCGCGCCTGATGGAAAAACACTTCGGTGCATGGGAAGGCAAAGCGTGGGATGACATCGCACGCAACGAGATCGACGCATGGGCTGACGACATCATGGGTTACATCCCGGAGGGCGGAGAATCGGCGCAACAACTGATGTGGCGCGTGCAAACCTTGTTGCGCGATGTGGCGCAATTGCCGCAGCAGAATATCGCGCTGGTCGCGCACGGCGGCAGCGTCCGCGCGATGCTGGCGTTGATTGGTGATGTGCCGCTGACTGATATTTTGAGTTGGGAAGTGGGGTATGGGGCGGTAATTAGCGTGCGTATTTTTCAGGGTTGTTCCATTTTAAAAGTGAAATAACCCGTAGGTCTGGCTTCGCCCGATAGCCTTATTTGGTGGGTAGAACCCAATGCTGTTCACTTAATAAAATTTCTGTTCGCCCTGAGCTTGTCGAAGGGCTCTGGTTGCGTAGCGGGTGGTTCGACAAGCTCACCACGAACGGTTAAGCCTAAGCCGGGCGAGCCGGAACCAAAAATGTAGGTCGGGCTCTGCCCGACATGGTGGGC
>CAIZNF010000258.1 GCA_903934275.1 uncultured Nitrosomonadales bacterium | reverse complement strand
TTAACCCCCATCATTTTCCCCTGAGAAAAAGATGGGTTATCGGAAACAATCCGTCAACCTATAGTATCAGTCGCGATTTATGCCTTTGCTGCGCTTCGATTTTGATGCGATTGCCCTGCGTTTACGTGAAACGAATACAATTTCATGCTGTGAAATATTTTCAACCCAGTTGTGAAGTGTGCCAAAAATACCCATTTTTTGGGCGAGCAGTTACTTGTTTGTTACTCTACCATGCGCCGGATAACGGAATTAAATGGCTCAATCCATTCTGGAGCAAACTGGTTGTTGCAAGCATTCACTTCGGCGATGGCACGCAGTATGGATCGATTATGCCCACGGGTGCTATGTTTGAGCATAACTGCCTCGAAGGCATCCACGATGGCGAGGATTTTTGCTCCAGGGCAAACTTCATCTCCTTTCAACTTGCCGGGATAGCCCGCACCATCCAACATTTCATGGTGCTGCCGCACCATTTCCGCAGCTTCTTTCCAACCGCTCATTCGATCCAGCAGACCGGCACCTAAACCCGGATGTGATCTGAGAATGTTCCGTTTTTCTTCACTCAAATTTCCCGCATTGAGCCATACATCTTCCGGCAGGAACATCATCCCCACATCATGCATATAAACAGCAGCCTCCAGTTGTGCGGCATCCACCGGAGAGTTCGCCATCCGGTTAGTGTCCAGCGCCAGTTGGCGTATGCGCCCGGTACGTCCCTTGAACAAGGGCGACCGTGTCTCGAACTGCATGGCAAGGGATTGAAAAAACCGGAGGTCGGGTGTCATGCTGTCTTTTGAAACATTTGGCGCGACTGGTACATCCTGACCATGCAGTTTGCCGATTGAAGCGCGCAGGGTGGATTGAGGTTGAAACCCCGTGACCGATTTAATCAACAGTGTTGCGTCAGGATCAAGTTCTGCCTGGGACGCGAGACTCATCTGTTCCAACCCGTCCACCAGAGATGCCAGTTTCAAGTGATCCACAGGTTTACCCGCCACCAGCGCCTCGATTGCAAGCTCTAGCCTGTCTACCGCGAGCAATATCACTTCGCCCAGCAATGGCGTATAGCTCACATCACCCGAGCGCAGGCGCGTCAGAAGCGACTCTATCGGATGCGCAATCAGGCCTGCTACCTCCACCCTGCACAATGCCGCATCGCCCTTGATGTTGTGCAGTGCACGAAAAATATCCGCAACCACCACCCGGTTGGTAGGCTCTCTGCTCAACTTGGCCATATCCCGCTCAATACTGGGTGCATGATCCGCCAAAGAATCCGCGAATTCACCCAACGCTTCGTGATCGAAAATTCTCGGATAGGTCAATGCCTGAATATTCGTCATGTTGTTGCTCCTTTTTTCAAAAAATGATGATAGACGGCTACTGGGAATTCGCCGCAGCTCAATTAGCTCTCTGGCGGAAACATAATAAAAATATTAGTTGGCAAATATTTTGCATATTGGTCACTTATCAGTTAAATGATGTCAAAAAATGACAAGTATTTTGTGTTTATATATTATTATCAACGCGTTAAACAGCATCCGCAGGGCGGGCTTTGCCCGCCGTGTCGGGTAGAACCCGACCTACATTTTGGTTCCGGCTCGTCCAGTTTATGAACCTCTATAAATCCAAACTCCGTCACGTACTGCGTTGCTCATAAAAAATTACTCCTACATATCAGACAGGTGCGTCATCTCACTTTGAGTCGTTTTTGTCTGGACTTTCAGAACCGGCATTCATGGCTTCAATAGCTTCCTTCAGGGACATGGCCGCAGCTTTTGGATCTTTGTTGTCTATCGTTCTTTCACCGCTGACAGGAAGTGGGGGAATATTATCGCTTTCTTGTTGTGCGGCAGGTTCGGCTGGCATCTGCTGGAGCGGTTGTTTTTTAAGTGCCTCTATTTGCGCCTGTAATTCTTCATTTTTCTTCCTGAGAGCCTCGGTTTCAGCATGAGGTATTGCGGCATGTGGCGTTGGCTGTGCTGTGTGAGGGGGCTCGGCTGAGGCTGGTGCGGTGGCATCATGTTTTGGCTGAGGCGCAAAAAATTTCCAAGCTGCAACTCCAATGCCAGCCAGCAATAAAACAAACAGTCCGATTGCGCCGCCAATAATCAAGCGCTTTTTTAAGTTTACCGGACCAGAGGGCGTTATGTCCTCCGTTGTGGATTCTGAATGTCCTGTTGCATCCGGCGCTTGAGCTTCCGCAGCATTAAGCGCGGGAGATTTTTTAAAGCGCCGGATCAAAGCGGCTAATTGCGATTTTATTTTCGCTACGAGCCCCGGTTTCTCCAGCGACTCCGAGCTAAGCGCTTCATGCACCACCATTTTGTCGGCAGGATTTTCCGCATCACCCCCGATGTCGGCCTTTTTTTTCCAAAACATCAGGTTCATGGAGCATCTCCCATATTGCATTTCCGGTTAACCGGTTTGTACCCAATCCTCTTTGGTTTCGCGGCGTCTTCACGTAATCGCTTGTTTGGTTACCGTGAAACTCGCGTAGCGACTCGTTTACCCCTTCCCCATTCGGGGAAAGGTTGGGGAGGGGGAGCGGGTATGACAAATTTCATCATCAAGAACAACATCCCCATCATGCCCATTAGAGCCGCTCTATAAATCCAAGCCCTGTCGCGACACTGCG
>CAIZNF010000257.1 GCA_903934275.1 uncultured Nitrosomonadales bacterium | reverse complement strand
TGTCATCATCATTCTCCTCATGGTAAAGTACAAAAAATCCCTTGCGGGGCTGAGGAGAATTATGGCTTTGAATCAAATTGGTGGGGGGCGTTTCTCCGCGATAGCGGCTTCGTCCAACCTACGGGATTAGAATCAGACATGAGCGACATGCAGTCACTAATTAATTTTTTTGGAGCCAGTGGGTTTATCCCTCATGGTTACTGCCTGACTTGGAGCTCATGGTTGTTGTGGCTGCACGTCCTGTCGGACGCACTCATCGTACTCGCCTACTACTCTATCCCTCTCTCGCTTGTTTATTTCATCCGGCAGCGTAAAGACTTGCCATACCCGTGGCTGTTTGCGCTGTTCGGCCTGTTCATCGTGGCCTGCGGCACCACCCATCTATTTTCGATAATAACCGTCTGGATACCGCTGTACTGGCTGGATGGGATGGTAAAGGCTGTTACCGCTGCCATCTCTGTGGTTGCTGCCTTGTTGATGTTCCGGGTTATTCCACGAGCACTGATGCTGCGTAGCCCGGCCCAACTGGAAGTTGAACTGCGGGAAAGAAAGCAGAATGAATTGGAATTGCGCAAATTCAAGGCCATCATAGAATCCACGGATGATGCGATTATCAGCAAATCATTAACCGGCATCATAGAAAGCTGGAACCATGGTGCCGAGAAGATGTTCGGCTATACGGCCAAAGAAGCCATTGGCCGCCCGATGACGATGCTGATTCCCCCCGACCGGCTGAAGGAGGAGACCGATATTCTGTCGCGCATCTCGCGCGGCGAACAGATCGATCACTTCGAAACGGTGCGTTGCAGGAAAGATGGCCGATTGCTTGATATATCCACCACCATTTCTCCCATTTTGGATGAGGATGGCAATGTGATTGGCGCTTCCAAAATTGCGCGGGACATAACCGCGCGCAAGCAGGCGGAAGAGAAGATCAAGGAGCTCAACCAGAATCTGGAATTGCGGGTGACCGAACGGACGGCGCAACTGGAAGCTTCCGGCAAGGATATGGAAGACTTCAACTACAACATTTCCCATGACTTGCGCGCACCGTTGCGCGCGATCAATGGCTTCTCGAAGATATTGCAGGAAGAGTATGTTGACCGGCTGGATGACGAAGGCCGGCGGCAGTTGAGTGTGATATGCGACAACGCCCAGAAAATGGGAGAGCTGATAGACGGCCTCCTGGCATTCTCACGCATCGGGCGCGTTGAAACCGAATGCTCCACAATCAACATGCAAAATCTGGTGACAGATGTGTGGGAAGAACTTAAGCCGGACATGACAGTACGCAATGTGCATCTGGAGTTGCGCGACCTGCCGCCAGCCGAAGGCGATGCCACCATGATGCATCAGGTCGTTTTCAACCTGCTGTCGAATGCGGTTAAATTCACAAAACACAATGCGGATACCCGAATCGAAGTGGGAGGGCAAACGGGTGAACGTGAAACCATTTACCATGTCAAAGATAACGGTGTCGGGTTCAACATGCAGTATGCGGACAAACTATTCGGCGTATTCCTGCGCCTGCATGGCATGGATGAATTCGAAGGCACCGGCATCGGTCTGGCCATCGTCAAGCGCATCATCGCCAAGCACGGCGGGCGGGTGTGGGCGGAAGGCCAACCCAACGAGGGCGCAACGATTTATTTTGCGCTCCCCGCCATGAAGAAAAGCTGATGCGGTTGGTTTTTTAATCCGCCATGAATAACCCGGGTTGTGGTGAAACGCGCCCCCACAAAGTTTCACCATTGATTGCAAAATGGAATAACATAACCGTTCCATTCAAACCATAACAAGGAGCGAAATCATGACGAATATCGTGCAATTATTGGGTAATGAAGCCGAGCAATTGCTGGGTTATCGCTGCACCGGCATCACCAAGGAATCGCTGCATTTGCCCGGGCCGGATTATGTGGATCGCGTGGTGGCGATGAAAGACCGCAAGGTCGGCGTGCTGCGCAGCCTGCAAACTTTATACGGGCATGGTCGGCTGGCGAACACCGGCTACCTGTCGCTGCTGCCGGTGGATCAGGGCGTGGAACATTCCGGGGCGGCATCGTTCGCGCCCAACCCGATTTATTTC